>JAQSXN010000324.1 GCA_029256665.1 Paenibacillus sp. | reverse complement strand
GCCGTCGGACTCCCTGTACAGATAGACGGAATCCACGAAGCCCGAGGACGCCACGAAGGTTTGCAGCCGTTTGATCAGCTCGTAGTTGAGCGCGGTATCTTCTTCGTAGAACGGATTAAAAAAAAGCTGAACCTCCTCGGAGAAGTAGACGTCCGCAAGGAACGTCCGGTTCAGCGCTTCGATTTCGTTGTCCAGCAACTGCATCAGCTGCCTTGCGAACTGCTCGTTCGCCCGCTTGTTCTCTTTCTCCGCGATGCCGTTGACCGCGAGGAAAAAGATGAATACCAGCACGGACACCATGATAAAAAACAGGGGGAGGTAAGACACCATCAACCTTTGCAGCCATTTGCCGTTTCTCATGTCGTCCTAGCTCCCCCTGCTCGCGTCAAGTTATGGTCTGAAGAATACGTCGTCCGCCAGCTCGTACATATCGTCCATCAGGAAGGCGGTATCCTGGTTGTTCTTATACCAATCGGCGTAGAATTGATCGATCTTGTCGCCGTTCGACTTGGTCCACGCGGCCTTGGCGTCGGCGATCGCTTGATCCACCGTATAGGAAGCGCCGCTGATGATCGCCTTGGTCAGCGCGTCCTCCATCGCCTTGAAGCCGTTCGTTTGGTTCAATTGCAGGTCCTCCGGAATAAGCGGCATATGCTCGCTGGACGTAATCGCCGGATTCGGACGGTCCTTGCTCACGTAAGCCTCGACCGCGTCATAACGGAGCTCCTTGTACTCGAGCTGCAGCGGCGTGGCGTTGGATTCGTTGTAATTCCACCAGTCGGAGCACTTGTTCTCGAAGTCGGTGGAGAACATCATCATCAAATCCGCTTTGTAGGCCATTTGGTTTTTGACCGCTTCGGTGTCGATCATCTTGGGACAACCGTTCACGACTTCATGATGCTCGCCCTCGAGGCCGAAGTCGAATACCGCTTTCGTGCTTGGCTGAACCATGAAGTCCACGTATTCCATCACGGCTTCCGGATTCTCGGCCATGACGTTCACGACACCGACGGATTGCACCGGATTGTAGAGCACGGGACTGAACTGGCCGTTCGGGCTCTCCGGCAGCGCGATGATTTGGACTTTGGCGTCCGGATTGTTTTTCTTGAGCGTCTCGTAAGAGGCAAAGTCGCCGACCGTCGAGCCCCAGATGCCGAGCTTGCCGTTAATGAAGTCCTGCTTCGCTTTCTCGCCCTTGCTGTCGGTCAGGAAGTCGCGATCCACGAGACCGGCGTCGAACAAACGTTTCTTGAAGTCGAATGCCGTCTTCACGCGATCCCAGTCATGCGTCAGCTCGCCGCTTTCGTTCGGGTACCACGGCTGCTTCTCGAAGATCGTGAACACGCTGCCGTGCATGTAGTCGACGATCATGCCGCTGATGTAGCTGAGCGCCATGCCGTACGTATCGTCGGCGTTGTTGCCATCGGGATCCTGCTCCTTGAACGCCTTGGCGACCTCGAACAGCTCCTCCGTCGTCGTCGGCGCCTTCAGGTTCAGCTTCTCCAGCCAATCGGCGCGGATGAACAACGCGTGGTTCGGCTGCAAGCCGATGACGCGGGCGAATTCGTACAGCTTGCCGTCTTCCTTCGTGCCGACCTTGCGCAGCGCCGGATATTTCTCCAGCATTTCTTTATACGTCGTGCTGTGCTTCTCGACGAGCTCGTCGATCGGCTGGATCAGCTTCTGGTTGTATAGTTGGTTGCGATAAGCCGTATCGTATTCCATAATGAGGTCCGGCGCCGCCTTGGACGCGAACATAACGTTAAATTTCTGCTGCGATTCCCAGCGTGGAACGCTCATGAAATCGACGTCGACGGGACCGTTTTCGTTGATCCACTTCGTCCAGCGGTTCTCCTCCATGCTGCCTTCCTCCGCCGGCACGTTGCCGCGGTCGTAGACCGATACCGTGATTTTGCCGCGTTCCTTCGGCGCTTCCGTCGCTTCGCTTTGGCTGCTGCCGTTCGTTGCCGCCGGTTTGTCGTTGCCGTTGCCGCCGTTATCCGAGGAACAGGCCGCAAGCGCAGTCGCCAGCACCCCCGTCGCAACAATCGCCGTTCCGGATTTCCACCATTTTTTTGTCATTGGTCATCCTCCATAATCGTAGTTTACAACACCCCTGGACAAACTTCACCGTCTTAACCGAATCGGGACCATTCTCCCGGCATCCCTCCCCTTCGAAATTCACCTTCGGCGAGCACCTGTGCGTTTGCTATCCCTTAATCGCGCCAATCATGACGCCTTTGACAAAATACTTCTGAATGAACGGATATACGATCAGCATCGGCAGCAGAAGAACGATGACGCCTGCCGCCTTCACGCCTTCCGGCGGCAGCTGATTCATCTCTTCGGGCTGCAGGCTCGTGTATTCCAGCAGCACGGACGTGCTGCGCACCATTTGCTGCACGAGCACGGTCAGATTGTATTTGTCGGTATCGTTAATGTAGATCAGCACCTGGAAGAAGGAGTTCCACAGGTTGACGCCATAGAACAACGCGATTGTCGCGAGCATCGGAACGGACAGCGGAAGCACGATTTTCGTAATGAATGCGAACTCCCCGCAGCCGTCGATCCGGGCCGCCTCCTCCATTTCATCGGGCAGCTGCTCGAAGTAATTTTTCATGATCAGCATGTTGAACGGACTGACGAGCGCAGGCAGCCACAACGCCCAATACGTGTTGACGAGCCCCAGCGAATCGACCAGCAGATAATGCGGGATAATGCCCCCCGTAAATAACATCGTGAACACGATGGCCAGCGTGATCGGCTTGCGCAAGTAGAACGCTCTCCGGGACAGCGGGTACGCCGCCAGCAGCGTGAACAGCATGGACAACGCGATGCCGACGACCGTCAGCAGCACGCTGTTGCCGAACGCGGACAAGATGGGACTGCCGCTGGCCAGCGCTTCGTAGGAAGCCGCGGTGAACTCGACCGGCCAAATGCCGACCTCCCCCGACATGACCGCCCGATTGCCGCTAAGCGACACGGCGAGCAGATTCAGCATGGGCAGCAAGCAGGTTAATGCCGCTAGGCCGAGAATGAGATTGTTGATGCGGTAGAACCAACGTTCGCCGGTGGATATTCTCATGATCCGATTCTCCTTTCTTTACCATAGGGACTGGTTGAACCTTCGGGCGACGCCGTTGGCGATCAGCACGAGAATCAGTCCGATGACCGCCTCGAACATGCCCATGGCCGTCGTGATGCTGAACTGCGCGCCTTGCAAGCCCATCCGGTAGATGTAGGTCGAGATGACCTCCGATATATTGGAGACGACCGAGTTCTGCAGCATGTACACCTGGTCGAAGCCGACCTCCATGACCCGTCCCATGCCGAGAATGAGCATCAGCACGATCACGGGCGTTATGCCCGGCAGCGTCACGTGCAAGATTTGCTTGAACTTATTGGCTCCGTCCAAGCTTGCCGCTTCATAGAGATGCGTGTCGATATTGCCGAGCGCCGCAAGGTAAATGATGGCGCCGAAGCCGGCTTCCTTCCAGACGCCCGAGCCCAGGAAAATCGCGAGCCACGACGATTCGTGATACAGGAACGGGAACGCCGAGCCCGCGAGCTTCTCCCACACCGCGTTGATCGCGCCCGTCTCCTGCGAGAACAGCGTAATGACCATGCCGCCAACGATGACCCACGACAGAAAGTGCGGGAGATACAGCAGCGTCTGCAACGACTTGCGGTACCATTGGCGCCGCACCTCATTGAACAGAATCGCGAGGATGATCGGGAACGGGAACCCTACGGCCAGCGACAGCACGCTGATCATCATCGTGTTGCGAATCGTGTGGATCGTCGCGGGATCGGTGAACAGCATCTCGAAATTTTTGAACCCGACCCATTCGCTGCCCCACGCGCCGTGGAGGAAATGATAGTTTTTGAACGCGATGACGAGTCCGCCCATGGGAATGTATTTGAATACGATAAAATAAATCGCGACCGGCGCGAACATCAGCAGCCAAGGAAGATTTTGTTTCAGCCTGCGCCTGCTGGACGAGCGGCTTCCTTGCGGCTTCGCCGCGGCGGGAGGACCGACTTGTAACGCTTTCATGTAGGGTATCAACTCCGTCTTCATGTCGTATGTCCCTGCTGCCGGTGAATGGACCGCCGGGGACAACTCTATGGAACCACAGCCTCCGAGGAGGAGTCTATAAACAATAATTTCGGGTTAACCGGAAGTGTCGCGGACAGGTCCTGACAGGAGATAAACCGCGTAACGGCGGGCATTCGACAGTTTTGTATAGCCGAAATTATTGACTATGGCGGTGGCGCGCGCGGTATGGTTAAGTGGAAGGGCGGACGACGGTTGCGCCGTTAATCTAACCAAATAGAATCTGCCTTTGCCGCCCTCCGGCAGCGCGAACATCTGACATGCAAACAGGCCATTTCCGATAGCAGCTAATGACTGCTGACGAAATGGCCTTTTCGAACGCACTTATGGTGTTGAACGAATTCGGGTTACCCTAATACGAACGAAGCTATAGCGGTTGCCATAGGGGCTATTCAACCTGAAATCGCTATAATTCTAAGCTAACGGTTGTCCTGGTGCTTATTCGGCGCCACAGCCCCGAAATGGATTCATATCGGCAAAATAGCCCCTCTTACAACCGTTCCACATTAAGAAGCTACTTTTTAAAGGGTATAAGCGCCGCGGCAACCGTTACGCCTCAATCCGCTACAAAATCGTCCGCCCAACCGCTGAACGACCGCCCCCGGCGAAACCCTCTCGCGCCCTCATGCTTCAGCCGGCAACTTCACCACGAAGGTTGTCCCTTCCCCGGGACGGCTCTCGACGTGGATCGTTCCGCCATGCAGATGCACGATGCGCTGCACGATGGACAATCCGAGCCCCGTGCTGCCGGACTTCCGCTCTCTCGCCTTGTCCCCCCGATAGAATCGATCGTAGACGAACGGCAACTGCTTCTCCGCGATGCCATCGCCCGTATCGGCCACGCGAATGACGCTGTATCCATCCTCGACCAGTCCTTGCACCTGAATGGAGCGGCCCGCCGGAATGTACTTCACCGCATTGGAGAGCAGGTTGGACCATACCTGCATGAGCAGCACTTCGTCTCCGTACACCTGCATGCCCGCGGATACCAGCAGTCGTACCGCGATTTCCTTCTCCGCGAGCTGCCACTCCAGAATCTGCAGCGTCTGCCGGAGCTGGGGCTGCAACGGGAAGCTTCTTTTCTCCGGAACCTGGTCGGAGTGATCTAGCGTCGACAGCAACAGCAGCTGACGGCTTAACGTGGCCAGATGCCGGGTCTCCTGCCCGATAATGGCGGCGTACTCGCGAATGGTGGCGGGATCCGATTCTTTGCCCAGAAACGAGTCCGCATATCCTTGAATGGAAGCCAGCGGCGAATGGATCTCGTGCGAGACGTTGGCGACAAACTCTTTCGTGCGGTA
>JAQSXN010000323.1 GCA_029256665.1 Paenibacillus sp. | reverse complement strand
AGCTGAGGCACATGCGCGAATCGGCCGGGATAGACGCGGTCGGTCATAATGCTTTTCCCTCCGGCCTGCAGTAGAAGGGCGGTCATCGGCTGCTGCAGGTCGGTGGCGAAACCGGGATACATGCCCGTTCTTACCCGCGTCGCCCGGAGCGTGCCGGTGCCGTATGCCGTGATGTGCTGGTCGCCGCGCTCGATGTATAGACCTACTTCCTCCAGCTTGGCAAGACAGGAGCCCAGATGCTCGGGGATGACGTTCATGACGGTAACCTGCCCGCCGCGCAGACCGGCTGCCATCAGGAAGGCGCCGGCGATCAGCCGGTCCGGGATAACCGCATGCGATCCTCCGTTCAAATATGGAACGCCGTCGATCCGGATGCGATCGGTTCCCGCTCCGTATATTTTGGCGCCGAGCCTGTTCAGGAACGCGGCCGTATCCACCACCTCGGGATCACGGGCCGCATTATGCAAGTGCGTTCTCCCCTTGGCCCTCGCCGCGGCCAGCATCGCGTTTATCGTCGCGCCGGACGTTACGGTGTCGAAGTAGATATTGGCGCCCTTCAGCTCGGCCGCTTCCACTTCGTAGTAATCCTTGTAGAATCGAACCTGCGCGCCAAGCGCTTGAAACGCCTTGATATGTTGATCGATCGGCCTGGAGACGAAATCGTCGCCTCCCGGATAGCCGATCGCGACTTTGCCGAATTTGGATAGCAGGGCTCCCGCGTAATAATAAGAAGCTCGGTAGCTTGACGCCTTGGACGGCGCGATCTCCGCGCTATGAATCCAACGGGGATCGATGATGATTTGTCCGTTCTCCCGCTTGAAGTCCGCGCCAATCTCGCGGCTGATGCTCGCGATAACGCGAACGTCGTCAATGGGCGGAATGCCCTCAAGCGTAACGATGTCGTCCGCGAGACATGCCGCGGCAAGAATGGCGAGGGAGCTGTTTTTGGCCCCCGGTATATGAACGGTCCCTTTAAGAGGGCCGGAACAATCGGTTTGTATATATTTCATTGAACATTCCCGCTTTCGTTAGGACGATTTCAGTTCGGACTCGAGAACGTACCCGCTGCCGCGCACGGCGCTAATCATGAAGGTGTCTTTGCCGTACTTCTTCCTTAGACGGTAGATCAAAGCGTTTAATTCGTCGACCGACACGTTCGGGACGCCGGCATCTTCCATATTCCTCTCCGGCCATACGCTGGACTTGATCACGTCGATGGGTACCAGCCGGTTCGCGTTCTCGTGCAGCACCCGGATCAATAGATATTCTTTCTCGGACATGGGGATTCGTTTGCCGTCCACCACGCACTCTCTCTTTTCCCAATGGATCGTCAGCGCCAGCTCCACGGTCTGCAACCTTCGCGTTATGCTAAGCGGCTCGATATCCAGCGTCTGGTCGGCGTGCAAATAAGAGAAATGCAGGACGGTCATCCCTTTGGCCAGCTTGATAATATCGAAATTGTTCAGCACATAAGGCTTATGCGGCTTTACCCGCTCGCCGTTGATCTCCGTTCCGTGCAAGCTGCCCATGTCGTACAAGACGGCTTGATCCCGCTCCTTGCGGATGACAAAATGCTGCCGGGACACAAACGCGTTCGTAAACGCGACATCCGGCGTCAACTGATGCGATACCCGGCCGACAACGGTCTCGGCTTCGTTCAGGTTCACGCAGGTGCCCGACGGGAACGGCTCGCCGCGAATGACATACAAGCATGCGAAATTGTCCATGGTTCGTCTCCTCCGATCAAGATGTGGCCTTCCGCCACGGAATATTGGTCTTGTCCTCCCCTTGATGGTAACCCATTGGCGGGTGGATGAAAAGCTTTGCACGCTGACGGAACCCTCACATTTCGGTGATAGGATGGTATCATCGCGCGTCGGCGCTGAGGTTGGCATGGCTTCATTAGTCCTTAAAATCCTCATTACAAACCAAGCTGCCCGGCTGTATCCTCTTCCGTATCGCGTTCAGCAGCCTACGCGCGGCTTCCTCCGCCGTCTGCAATTGCCCGGTTTCGTGCGCTTCCCGGAAAAAAAGCGCCAGATCAAATTGACGTTCGTCTTGTTCTCTTGCCGTTCGCTGCATGTCCGTGTCGATCATGCCGGGATCGTACGCGATAATTTCTACCGGATTGGTTCGGCCTGCCTGCTCCAATCCCACGCTCTTCGTAAAGCTGTTCATGCCCGCCTTGGAGCTGCAGTACAAACTCATCGATGCCGCTGGCATATTGGCGGAGGCCGATGTCACGTTAACGACCTTCCGTCTTGCTTCTATGTTTTCAGTAAGCTTAATAAAAGTTGAAGTCAACGTAATCGGAGCAGTCAAATTAATCTGGATTGGCCGAAGTATTTCCTCGGGACTGCAATGATCGATGGCGCTTAGCGGTTCGAGCATGGCCGCATTGTTGACGAGACAGATCATGTCCGCGTCGTCAGTCGGAATTCTCTCGATGATGTCGCGAAGCAAGGGATCGATTTTATCCGTAACGGATAAATCGAAGGATATATGTATATATCGATCATGCTCGCGAAGAGATTCCGCTTCCCTGCGTGAAATGCCGTATACATGGTAGCCTTGCCGAAGCAGCTCAATGGCTAATTGTTCGCCGATGCCTCTCGAAGTGCCGGTTATGATAAAATGACCTCTAATGCTGAGATCGCCATCTCCTAACATTACGGTTCGATCATTCATTTGTTGCAAGTCGTCACGCTCATGCCTATGGAATTTCCCTTGTCTGTACCAGGTCACGATACGCGTCGTTCCGACAATACAAATGACGAGCAGACCGAACCAAACGAAGGCGTGGTAACCCATCCGGCCGATTTCGTTCAACCCTTCGGCGTTGGTAACGATGAAAACGAGCAACCAAATATCGTAAACATACATTAGCGCGTTTAAAACAATCCATGCGATAAATTGACCTGCCATAAACTTCAAGCGACCACCTTCTTCCCTCAAAATCAGTTGAGTTTGCCTCCGATTGCGCGATTTGATTGATTTCGACGCCCCTCGAACCCCCCCTCTTCTTGGAACTTCCTCATCATCTTGGTATACGCGCCCACATTGCTAAACAGACCTCTCCAGCGTTACTGCAATTCCTTTTCATGCTCCGAACTGTATAGCGCAAAGTTGCAATGTCTGCGGCGATACACCATACTGGCTGGTAGAGACCCCGATCCCTAAGGAGGACAACAGATGAACTATATTCGGCTAGGACGTTCGGATCTGCAGGTCAGCAAGATCGGACTCGGCTGCATGTCGCTTGGCACCGAAGAGAACGCGGCGATTGCCATTATCCATCAGGCGCTGGAGCTCGGCGTCAACTTCCTCGATACGGCGGATTTGTACGACGCGGGCCGCAACGAAGAATTGGTCGGCAAGGCGATCCGAGGAAGGCGGGAAAAGGTTGTCGTAGCGACGAAGGTCGGGAACCGCCGAGTTCCCGGCAAGGACGGCTTGACGTGGGATCCATCCAAGGCCTACATCCTGTCTGCCGTCAAAGATAGTCTGCGAAGACTGGGCACCGATTATATCGACCTCTACCAGCTGCATGGCGGCACGATTGACGATCCCATCGACGAATCGATTGAAGCGTTCGAGCAATTGAAGCAGGAAGGCTTAATCCGCCATTATGGAATCTCTTCCATCCGCCCCAACGTCATCAGGGAATATGCGCATCGTTCCGGCATCATTAGTCTTATGAGCCAATATAGTCTATTGGATCGTCGTCCGGAGCAAACGACGCTGCCTCTTCTTCTGGAGAAGGAAATCGGCCTGATCGCGCGAGGTCCTCTAGCGGGCGGCATCCTGACGGAAACGGGACGAGCCAAGGCGGGACGTAGTTATTTGGACTATTCGCCCGAGGAACTGCCTGTCGTGCACGATCGGCTAATGATGCTAACGGGCAACAATCGGACACTGGGAGAAGCAGCGATTCAGTATGTGCTAAGCGACCCATCCGTCCAAATCGTCTTAACCGGAGCGAGCAGCGTCGGGCAGTTGGCGCGCAACGTATCCGCCGCCTCCGCTCCCCCGCTGACCGGCGAAGAGCGGGAAGCATTGCAATCGGCAACCAAAGCGAACGTATACGGTGATCATTTATAAAGGTTCACGACAAACAGCCTATCCCAGCAAAAAAAGGTACGGCCCCACTCGATATCCCGGAGGGCGGTACCTTCTTACATTATTTGGACGATCCTTGTCAATCCATCAACTGCTTTCGCAGCCATTCGTACGCGGGAGCTCCGTGTATTTCGTGTCCGCCTTCGAAATAATCGACCTCTACGGCATGCGCCGCTCCCGCCGAATCATACTTGGCTTGCAGTTCCTTAAAGGCTTGTACGGCAGGCCCCCGCGGGAACACGCGATCCTCCGATCCCGATTCGATGAACAATCCCCGCGGGGCGATCAGCGCGAGCAGCTCCGGCAGCTCCGTTTCCATAAGCACGCCGGGAATGTAGTTATCCAGACAATGATTGCGGTCCAAAATGCTGTCTTCGAACAAGCTCGCATAGCCGCTCACGACGGCGCACCGGATGCGCTCATCCAGCGCCGCGGCGAAACCTGCCACCAATCCGCCTCCCGAAATGCCCATGATGCCGATCTTGCCCGGGTCGATTTCGGGACGCTCCTGCAAATAATCGACGACGCGCATCGTTTCGCGGACGCGCAGCCCCGCGACCGTCCGGCCTGTCATAAGCAGGTGCGCCGCCAGCAACGTACACGAGCTCCTGCCTGGAGACGCTGCTTTGTCTTCTTCCAGCCGACGGTCGCCAAATCCGATAAGCTCCGGCGCCGCAACCACATAACCTTCCTTAACCAGCGCCACGGCAAAATCCTTGTGCAATCCCGGGTCTCCGGCGCGATCGCTTCCGTCCGGCTCAAGCCCCACGATTTCGCGGCTTCCGTACCCATGACCGTGGCAGGCAATGACCGCGGGAGCAGCTCCTGACGGCAAGCGGTCCGGGATTAGCACGTAAAGCGCCATGCGCAGCCCTTCCAGCGTATCAATCTCGACCCGCTCTCTCACATAACCGTCGCATTGCACATGCTCCAGCAGTCTCGGCGAAGTCGTCTCGCCTAGCCGGTCCTGAAAATTTCCCAAAAGCCGGCGAAACGCTTCGCGGAGCTCGATCGCGCGCTGCGAAGCGTCAATACCGCCCTTCCTGCTTTCCCGCTCCATTGCCGCTCGTTCCGTCAAGCCCCGCAAATAAGCTTTAAGCTCCATGCCCGCTTGAACCTCCTTTGTTTTTTGACAAAATTCGACTTAAACCAAGGATATTCCTGCTAGCAAAAGAAGCAAATCGGCAATAAGCGAAATATTCTCCAAATGAAAAAAAAAGCAACCCGATAAAGGTTGCTTTGCCCAACGTTCCATGTTGATGATTTTCTTGTCGCCATTAGAATATCGTTGGCACCATTCCGCCGTCCAT
>JAQSXN010000322.1 GCA_029256665.1 Paenibacillus sp. | reverse complement strand
TAATTTTATATTGGACAACTCCCGCAGGCACGTTCACTTCCACGACCGTTCCCTTTTTCTTGCCGAGAATGGCTTTGCCGACGGGACTTTCATTCGAAATTTTATTCTGGAGCGGATCGGATTCCGCCGTGCCGACGATCGCGTATTCCATCGAGTCGCCGAACTCCAGATCTTCTACCGTAACGATCGAACCGATGCTGACCGTATCGATATCGATGTCGTCGTTATTAATAATACGCGCGTTGCGCAGCATCTTCTCTAGGGTGATGATCCGGCCTTCGATGAAGGCTTGCTCGTTCTTAGCGTCTTCGTATTCGGAGTTTTCGCTAATGTCACCGTAACCGATAGCAATCTTGATCCGTTCGGCAACTTCACGACGTTTGACCGACTTGAGGTTCTCCAGCTCTTCTTCAAGCTTCTTGAGCCCGTCTTGAGTCAGAATGATTTGCTTATCGTTCATCTTTCCGATTCTCCTGTCGTGTGACTAATTTTCATACCGGGTATGAATTCACTGTTACTTAATATATTACGCATTCAATCCGTCAGACCAATCCCGAATAAAGCGCATTCTATATGAAGAAGTTTGATTATATTGCACGATTATATTGCAACATATCCCGAATGTCAATCAAAGACAGGCGATTCGGTGTGAGCTAATCTTACGGGTTCCGGGAGCCCGTGACGACGCAAAGCGGTTACTGTCGACATCTGTCGAATAACCGCTCGCGTAGCCTATTTGGTTCCGGTTAATGAACGACTTCTTCGGCTGAAGCATCGGTGTTCCATGCCGCTGAAGTAGCCGGAGCTAGATCCGCCGCTTCGTCGAGCGAGGCAATGTACGTCTCCATAATGGAAACCATGCGGTCGCGGCCGGTTTCCTCCATGATGGCGTCCTTGACGCGCGCGCCGCCAGGCAGACCCTTGAGGTACCAAGCCAGATGCTTGCGCATCTCGCGCACGGCGACCGCTTCATTCTTGAGCGCGATCAGGCGGTCCAGATGAAGAATCGCCACGTCCAGCTTCTCGCGCGGCGTCGGGTCCCCGAGCAGCTCGCCGTTCTGCAGATACTGGATCGTCCGGTACAGCATCCATGGGTTGCCGAGCGCGCCGCGCCCGATCATGACGCCGTCAACGCCGGTCGTATCCAGCATGCGGCGGGCATCCTCCGGAGAGAACACGTCGCCGTTGCCAATGACAGGGATGGAAACGTTATTTTTGACATCTCTTATGATGTCCCAGTTGGCTTTGCCCGTATACAGCTGCTCCCGCGTGCGTCCGTGAACGCTGACCGCCTTGCCGCCCGCCCGCTCTACCGCCCGGGCGTTCTCGACCGCATAGACATGCTCGTCGTCCCAGCCGATGCGCATCTTCACCGTGACCGGCTTGTCGACCGCGTCGACGACGGAGGATACCATCTCATAGATTTTGTTCGGGTCCAGCAGCCAGCGGGCGCCCGCGTCGCACTTCGTTACTTTGGGCACCGGGCAGCCCATGTTGATATCTATAATATCCGCGTTCGTCTGCTTGTCTACGACCTTGGCGGCTTCCACGAGCGATTCGCGGTCTCCCCCGAAGATCTGCAAGCTCAGCGGCTTCTCGCGTTCGTCGACGAACAGCATCTCCATTGTACGTTTGTTGCCGTGCAGAATCGCCTTGTCGCTTACCATTTCGGCGCAGACGAGGCCGGTTCCGAATTCCTTTGCGATTAGGCGAAAAGCAGGGTTGCACACGCCTGCCATCGGCGCCAGCACTACTCTGTTCTTCATCTCGATGTCTCCGATTTTCAGCATGTCGCTTCCTTACTCCTCCTTGATCGTCATGAGTTCCTCGTAGCTGATGCCAAGCGTCTTCGCGATATGATGCAGCAGCTTGGGATCGTTCCTGCGCGTTCCGCGCTCCAGAGAACCAAGCACCGCCACCGACACGCCTAGCTCCTTGGCCAGCTCCTGCTGTGTGTAGCCTTTCAGCTTCCTGAAGGCTCTGACGCGCTGCGCCAATTGATTGTTTTCCATAAGGTAATGCCATCCTTTCCTGCCTGAAGCGCATGGGCGGACGTTGCGGACACCTGCTCATGCAGCGGATGCGAGCTCGATATCACATCATGCAACGGAACAAGCACGAATGCGCGTTCCATCATGCGCGGATGCGGCAGCGTCAGCTCCTCTAGATCCATTCTGACATTATCGTACAGGAGGAGGTCGAGGTCAATGGTTCTAGGTCCCCAACGTACTTGTCGAATTCTCCCGAGGAGACTCTCCAATCGAAGCTGGGTCCGCAATAACTCCAGAGGCCCAAGAGAGGTGCGGATGGCAACCGCCATGTTGAGAAAAGCAGGTTGATCGGTGTAGCCGACCGGATCGGTCTCGTAAATGCCGGAAACTTTTGTTACAACAATACCGGGCTGAGCGTCCAGCTCCGCGATCGCGCGCATGAGATGCGCCTCGCGGTCGCCCATGTTGGAGCCGAGCGCGATGTAGGCTTCTACTGGCGACCTTGCTTGTTCGCTGGATGCAATGGCCTCCGGAATCCGGGGGGAGTCGAAAGTCTCCGCGGATGAGTTCACAGATGGCGCTTGATCGGGTTGTCGACGCTCCGGATTATGCTCGTATGATGCCGCCATGGCCGTCCCGCTTTCTGCGCAGCTCGATCGTCACGCCGTCGAAGTGGATGTCGAACGGCGGATGCGGCTTCGTCACCCGAACGGTCACTTCGTTGATCATAGTATAAGCCTCCAGCATCCGCGATGCAATGTGACCGGCCAGCGCCTCGATCAGCTTGAAGGGCGGACCCTCCACGATCTCCTTCGTGAACGCGTGAAGCTCTGCGTAATTGATTGTAGCGTCCAAGTCGTCGTTGCGCGCCGCCCGCTCCAGATCCATATCCAGCTCGAGGTCGATGTAAAACTGCTGTCCCAGCTTGTTCTCCTCCGGAAATACGCCATGATAACCATAAAAGCGCATGCCGGTTACGATCATTCGATCCATGTGCAGGATCAGCTCCTTTCTATGCCGTTATAGGCGATTAGCCTTTAAGGCGATAAAGCCGTTAATGGCGATAAGGCATTACAGGCGATAAAGCCGTTTCAGGCGAAAGCGGTGATGGCAGCTATGCATCAGCGATGCAAATAATGAATCGCGTCGGCCATCAGCGCCGTAAGCTTCATCTCGCGCACGTCGTGGACGCGCACGATCTGGCAGCCGTGCGTGATGCCGAGGGCGACGGTCGCCGCGGTGCCCCAGGCGACCTGGTCGACCGGCAGATCGCGCAGCGCCTGCCGGATGAACCGCTTGCGCGAGGTGCCCAGCAGCACCGGGTAGCCGAGCGCCGTCAGTTCGCGCAGACGACCGAGCAGCTCGAGGTTGTCCTCGTAGGTTTTGGCGAAGCCGATGCCGGGATCCAGCCAGATCGAATCCTCGGCGACGCCGGCTGCTCTGGCGAGGCCGATGCTGCCCCGCAGATCGGCGAGCACGTCCGGGACGAAGTCGTTGTAGTCCCGGGCATGGCGGTTGTGGCTGACGATGACGGGGCAGCCGTATTCCGCCGCTACGGCGGCCATGTCGGGATCTCCCTTAAGCGCCCAAATATCGTTGATGATGTGGGCGCCCGCCTCCATCGCGGCGCGAGCCGTCGCCGCCTTGTAGGTGTCGATCGACAGCGGGATGTCCGGCAGCGCGGCGCGAATCGCCGCGATGACCGGCACGACTCGCCTGATCTCTTCTTCGGCGCTGACGGGCTCGAAGCCTGGCCGGGTCGACTCGCCTCCGATATCCAGGATGTCGGCGCCCTGTTCGACCATGCTGCGGGCATGCGCGACGGCTGCTTCCACGTCCATATAGCGGCCACCGTCCGAGAAGGAATCCGGCGTTGCGTTCAAGATGCCCATAATAAGCGTCCGTTCTCCGAGCGACAGCGTCACTCCGCCCCCCAAGTCATAGGAACGCTGCCAATACGTTGGCCCCGCCGCTTGCCTGCGGGTTACATCGACCGACGTATTATCGCCGCCGTCTCTATTCATGCTGTCCATCTCTATCATCCCTTCTGTAGCCGCATTAACAATCTTCGATGCCATGCCTCCTCTGGCATTCCAAGAATTGCTCCAGCTCGAGCTGGAGCTGCTCTCTTTGTAACGGACAACAATGCCGCTATTCGATCATTATTGCCGGTATCTCAAATCTAACGGACACCGATGACGTTACTTAGCAGGTTTGCCCACGTTTGAGGACAATTAAGAGTAAATAGCGGCGCTGGTGTCCGTTATGTTTTCGAAGTGGCCAATATATGCGATATAGCGTCTGTGGTGTCCGTTACGACTGCGCGAGTGTCCGTCGCACTCCCGGAAGTCGCCAATTTGTGCGATATAGTGGCTGTTGCGCTCTCAAGCGTTTCCTAGTGCTTCATCCGAGCGCCTACTCTTCCCTACAGTGTTGCCGATGTCGTATCGGCTCGATACATGCGGAGCAGCTGAAGCGTCAGCGGTCCGGCCTCGCCGTCGCCGACCTCCCGCATCAGACCGTCCCAATCGCTTAGCCTCGTTACCGGCACAAGTTCCTGAACGGAGTTGGTCAGCCACACCTCTTCGGCCTCGAGCAGTTCCTCCCAATTATAGAGCCCTTCTTGGACCGCGCACCCCGCATCGCGCGCGAGCTCCAACACTCGGGCACGGGTCACGCCGGGCAAAATGCCCGTCTCGATTGCCGGCGTGCAGATGACGCCTTCGCGCGCGAAAAACAGATTGCTGACGATTCCCTCCGTCAGCCAGCCCTCGCGGCTTATCATCAGTCCTTCCGCCCCGAGGGAGGGAAGCGCCGCAGAGGCTCGAGCAGGTTGAGCCCCAGCCAGTCGAATATCCGCATTAGCCAGCCCTTCCGCGGCGCGATCGGCTATATGCTGCTCCGTGGCAAATTCGCCTTCCGCTGCCGCGCCTAGCTCGCCGCTCGCTCCCTGCTGCCCAACGCCACCCGACAACAGTCCCAGCATCTCCCGCTTGGCGATAATATTGTTCATATAATGCAGCGATTTGAACCGAACGTTACCCTCCGGGCTGTTGCGTCTCGTGCGCAATAGCCTAAGCTCCTTGCCGCGGCGCAATGCTTCGTCGCCGACGACGGGCAGCGCCTTCGCGAGCAGCAGCACCGTCGGGCGCTCGTAATCGCCGAGCGGCAGCCCAAGCTCGCCGTCGCCCGCGCTAACGGTTAGACGAATGTATCCGTCCGTGAGCCCGTTCGCCTCAAGCAGCTCCCGCACCCGGCCGCGCAGCTCGGCGGCGTCCATCCCGAACGGGATGCCGAGCTCGGCGCAGCCGGAGAGCAGCCGCTTCAGGTGTCGTTCCGGCAAATACGGTTCGCCGCCGTAAGTTCGGAACGTCTCGAACAACCCGAGACCGTACAAAAAGCCGTGATCGTATACCGAGATCACGGCTTCTCCCCCATCCATCAT
>JAQSXN010000321.1 GCA_029256665.1 Paenibacillus sp. | reverse complement strand
TTCGCCGCCGATTGGCGGGCTGCGATGTCCATAGCCCCGCGAAAAATCTTCGTCGCCAGATGCTGGCTGCCCACCGGCCGATTAGACGCCAGCACGGCAATCGCATATTTCGGGGAGCGCACCGGCCCGTAGCCCGCGAACCATTGATGATTGCGCTGTCCGCCACCTTTTACCGTTTCGGCCGTCCCCGTTTTCCCGGCTACCGTCCAGACGCCGCTTCTGATAGGAGATGCGGTGCCGTGCTCGACAACCTCCTGCATGCTTTGCAGCAGCTTGCGCGCCGTAGAAGGATGAATCGCCGTCCCGCCCAAATCCTTATCCATGCGAGCCGGAAACTCCACCAGGTTTCCCCCGTTCGCATAATGGATTTCGCTAACCAGCCTAGGCTCCCTGACGTGTCCGCCATGCAGAAGCGTTACGATAAGATTGGCCGCCTGCAACGGCGTCATTCTGACATCCCGCTGTCCGATGCCGCTTTGAGCCATGATGCCGCCGTCAACCGACCCCGAATCGCCGGCGAACAACCTTCCGCGTTCTTCTTCTTCCAGTAATCGAAACGAACCGGGCACCAGCCCCTTCGCCTTGTCGTTATGCCAGCCTACCCGCTCCTTCACTCCTAGCGCAACGGCAGTACGATCCAGCTGCTCTGCCCGCAGCCGTTCTGCAATCGTTGCAAACACGATATTGCAAGACTGGGCTATCCCTTCCTCCAGCGTAATATCGCCATGACCGCCGTGTTTCCAGCAGGACAAACCGTATTTGCCGTATTCGCCGTCGCAATGGAATTTCTCTCCTTTGCGTACGATCCCGTTCTCCAGAGCCGCGGCAGCCGTTACAAGCTTATAGATCGATCCCGGCTCCACCGCCTTTAGCGCGTGATTGACCCACTCCGAGCCATCGGCAAGCTGAAAGCTGGCTGGCAGCTTCGGTCTCGATACCATCGCTACGATATCCGAGTTGCCGGCGTCCAGCACGACGATTGCCCCCTCCTTGAGCCCGGAGCGGTCCGCGTAGGCTTCAAGCTCGTTCTGAAGCGCCAGATCGATCGTCGTCACGGCTTTGAGCGGATAATAGCCGTTCTTGGGCTGAACGATCCGAAGATCCAACCCTTGCAGCGGCGTATTGCGTCCATCGATAAAATAAGAAACCGACGTTTCGCCCACGCCATGAAGGAACGCATCCAATGACTTCTCGAGGCCGGAACCGCCCACCTGCTCCGTCAGCTTGCGCTTGCCGTCCTTCAAGTCCTGCGGATGGGCGCGCATCAACCACTCGGGATGCTGGCTTGTAAAACCGATCACGTGCTTGGCGTCAAAGCTGTCCAAATAACGGTTGCGGTAAGGCAAGACGCGAACGCCGTTCGTCTTAAGCGCAATTATGGCATCCGCTTGTTCGCGCGTCAGCCGATAGGGAGACGACTCTTTTGTTTGGCGCCAGAAGTCCGGCTCCGTCATTCCGTCCCATCTATTAATGAAATCCTTATATGTCGTGCCTAACAGGCTGGCTAGGCGAGCAAGCTCCTCCTGGCTGCCTCTCGCATCCCGATGTACGGGAAACAGAGCTAGCGTATCGTAGGTTTCTCCCGTTATCGGAGCGCCGTGCCGGTCTACGAAATCGCCTCGGCCCGAGTCGAGCACCAGACTGCGCTGACGCTGCGCGACGGCCATCCGTTTCCAGCTTTCCCTGTGCAACGCCCCATGCGAGGAAGTGCCGGGCTGACCCGGCAACAATTGAAGCCAAGCCAATCGTCCCAGAAAAAATAGCAGGATTAAGCTCATGCATACTCCCGTAATCACGATCCGTTTCACAATCATGCCGCGCACCTCCAGCTATCAGTGTTCCACGCAGCCCCGACTCTCAAACCATGCCGTGCGCCCGAATAAGACAAAGACCCCCGGGCATGATTGCCCGGGGGGACGGTGCTGCGCAAATCGATAGCAAGAATCAAGAAGCGATAGCTATTCCATCTTGAATTTGGATAACGACTCCTTGAGCTCGCGAGACACGGTGTCCAGCTTATCCGACAAGCGCACAAGACCTTCGCTGATCGACAACTGCTCGCTGCTAAGCGACGCGACTTCCTCCGAAGTTGCCGAGGATTCCTCCGCGACCGCGCTGACGCTCGTCATCGCGTCCGACATGACCGACTGCGACTGCTCCAGACTGCTGACCGCATTGGTCGCCAGGCTCAGCTTCTCGGAGAACTGGCCCATCTGCGCCTCTACTTGCAAGAAAATCGAATTGGCTTCCTTGACCGACGTAATCTGCTCCTGGAAGAGCGGATACGCCTTGGACAGGACGGATACCGTTTCTTCGATTTCGCCTTGGATCTTCGCGGTGATTTGCGCCACGACATCAATGGATTGACGGGACTGATCGGCCAGCTTGCGGATCTCATCGGCCACGACCATAAATCCTTTGCCCGCCGCACCGGCGCGCGCCGCTTCGATGGTCGCGTTCAAGGATAGGATGTTCGTCTGTTTCGTCAGGTTGTTAAGCACGTCGAGAATTTTGACGATCGATCCCGTGCTGTCCTTAAGCGCATCTACCTTCTCGACCATGGAACGCGTCATCTCTTCCGTCGTTCCGGTCTTCTCGATCAGCACGCCCATATACGTCGTACCTTGGCGGCTCGCTTTCTCGACCTCTAATGCCGAGCTGGACATCTCTCCGTTGGCGGAGATCACTTCATTCATCTGCACGTTCATTTGAGACGTCAGGTCGCTGCCCTTCTCCGCTTCGACCGCGAGGCTCGTAGCCCCGTTCGCGATTTCTTCCGTTGCCACCGCGATTTCTTTGGCGGCGATCGACGTTTTCTTGGATGCGTCCGTCAGTTCGGTTGCGGTACTGAGCACCTCTACCGCCGATCTTGTCGTCTGCAGCGCGAGCGCTTGAATTTGGGACATCATTTCGTTAAAGCCGTTCGCCAACTCGCCGATTTCGTCGCGACGGTTGCCGCCGCTCGACCGCACCGTCAGGTTGCCTCTCGCGCCTTCGACCATGAGATTGCGCAGCTGCACGAGCGGCTTGGCGACCGTCGCGATGACGAGCATGCCGATCGCGATCGCGATAATCGCGCCGATAACCACCATCCACACGGTTAAATTACGGATGACGCCAGCTTGCTTAGCCAGTTCTTCGACCGGGATTGTACCCACGAGTTTCCAGTCCGAAAGCTGGAGAGTTTGATAGGCCGCGAGTACATTTTCACCATTCGCGTCCTCCAGATTGGGACGCCCGGACTCCGAATCTCCGGGCAGCGTCACGGAAGCCGGCCCGCCAATCAGCGCAACGTCGTCGTTGGTAACGAATTCGCTGGCATTGTTGACGATGTAGAGATCACTGCCGTTACCCAAATCCACATCCTTGAATCGATCGGAAATGCCTTCTACGGGAATTTCCATGACCAGCACAAAGGTTTCGTCCATAATGCCAATGCTCTTGATCAATCGTGCCAACGCGATGGATGAGGAATCATTGGAGGCAATGATGCCGCCCTCCTGCGGTTCGATCCACATGACGCGGCCATCCAGCTCTATCACTTGCTTGAACCACTCCGACTCCAAGAGTCCCGCCGCTTTAGTACCTTCTGCAAGGCCTCCCGTCATCGGCGCTAATTCGGGTTCCGTCGGAATAAGCGCTACGCCGGAGATCGTATTGTTGCTCATAATATAATTGGACAGTCTCTCTCCGATATCGCGGGAAGTCATCAACGACTCAAACTCGTCCTTATTGCCCACGTAGCTTATCAGATCGTCGCGAAGTCCATTGTCGATCATAATCTGCATGCTCAGATCGGAATAATTTTGAAATACGGTATCCAGATTGTTGGCAACCTGCTTAATCGTCTGCAGGCTGGCTTCGGAGACGTTGTCCTCGACAAGCTTTTTCGCTGCCGTATAGGAGAACACGCCGACGGCTACAACGCACGCAATAATGCTCACGGATATTAGAATAAGCAGTTTCATGCCAACCGAGCGGATTGGATTATTGAGCTTCTTTTCCTTTAATCCGGCCCCCCATGCTTTCGCCATTCCCTTAATCGAGCCGGCATTCGGAAGTTTGCCGGAGCCCAATTTCGATTTTGATTTTCCTTTGTTGTCATTCCGAGCTTCATTTTCCTTCAAGTCTGACATGAAGTGTTGCACCGCCTTTGATTGTCTTTGATTGTTGTGAATCAACTAGTGAAATTTACCTAAGAATAATAAGTCTATTAATACTTATCGACCATCCTCCCCCGGAAAATTATAGGAACGTAACGATTTCTCAAATTACAATGTCGAATCTAGTCATTTTGAGCTATATGGAATAACAGAACCAAAGGCGAATCCAGACGCGGACCGCCAATTGTAGCATAAATTTATGCTTCATTGGGCTCACTGGGGCGCGGACCGCCGACTATAGCATAAATTTATGCTTCATTGGGCTCGCCGAGGGTGCGGACCGCCGACTATAGCATAAATTTATGCTTCATTGAGCTCGCCGGGCCGCGGACCGCCGATTGTGTTTCCATATAAAAAGGCTCTCCGCCCAATAGCGGAGAACCCTTGTCTTCTCTTCTTAATGAATTTTGAACTTGTTCAGCGAGTCCTTCAATCCTTTGGAAACGGAATCCAGCTTCTCGGATAGCTGTACGAGGCCTTCGCTAATCGAAAGCTGTTCGCTGCTGAGAGATGCGACTTCCTCCGAGGTAGCCGACGCTTCTTCGGCGACGGCGCTGACGTTCGTCATGGCGATGGCAAGCACCGCTTGCGAATGGTTAAGCCCTTCGATGGAGGTGGTGACCCCTTCCAATCGAGTGACGAAGGTCCCCATCTGATCTTGTACGCTGAGGAATATATCGTTCGCTTCCTTGACGGAGCTGATCTGCTCTCGGAATAACGGATAAGCATCTGACAACACGAGCACCGTCTCTTCGATCTCCCCGGAAATTTTCGCGGTGATCTGAGCGACCACGTCGATCGATTGACGGGATTGATCCGCGAGCTTGCGAATCTCGTCCGCTACAACCATAAATCCTTTGCCGGCGGCGCCGGCTCGAGCCGCTTCGATCGTCGCGTTAAGCGACAGGATGTTTGTTTGCTTGGTCAAATTATTGAGCACGTCCAAAATTTTGACGATGGAGCCGGTGCTTTCCTTAAGCCTATCGACCTTCTCCACCATGGAGCGCGTCATCTCTTCCGTAAGTCCCGTTTTTTCGATCAACATGCCCATGTAAGCCGTTCCTTGACCGCTTGCGCGTTCCACGAGCGCAGCCGAAGCCGTCATCTCTTGGTTGGCTTCGATCACTTTGCGCATCTGCGCGTTCATGTCGCCGGTCAGATCGTTGCCACGCTCCGCTTCCACGGCCAGACTAGTCGCGCCGCCCGCGATTTCTTCGGTGGCAACCGCGATTTCCC
>JAQSXN010000320.1 GCA_029256665.1 Paenibacillus sp. | reverse complement strand
GAGACGGACTCTATCGAGGTTTCGATCAAGGGAGCAGACTACGAAGAGCCAATGTAACTGCTCGAAAACCCTCATACCAAAACGAAAGGCGGTCCGCATGCGGACCGCCCTTTCTATACAAAAAACCTTATTTCACCGATTCATACCAAGCGTTAACCTCTTCGGTCATCTTCTCGCCGCCGCCGGCTTTCCAGTCGGAGACGAATTGGTCGAACGCTTCGAGCGGCTTCTTGCCGTAAACGATTTCGTTGAACACTTGCAGCTCGAGCTTCTTCAGGTAATCGTTTTTGGAAGACATCGTTTCCGTCGGAGGACCCGTGAACATGTTCTTGAACGATGCGTCTTCCTGCGACAGCAGCACTTTGGCCGCGCCAGCCGTCTCGAGACCGTATGCGGTCTGCACTTCCTTCTCCAGACGCGTAGTCGCTTCCTTGCCGTCGGCCAGGTTCATGAGCGCCTTCATCTGCGCGTCCGGAATCCGCGCGCCGTCGCGTACGAGCAAGTAACGAACGGCGTTCACGTAGCCGCCGGGGATATCCTCCCAACGCAGCAGCTTGCCGTCTTCCGCGATGTCATAGTCGTAATTCTTGAACAAACCGTTATCGAACACGCTGCCCGGCTTCGGATCCGCGTAGTTCTCGAACATGTGGTTCTGGTAAGTGAAGAGCGCTTCAGGATTTTTCATGTCTTTGCTGATCAGCGTTACACCGTTCGTGAAATGAGTGCCGTGGCGCATCGCTTTGCCGTCCGGTCCCGTCGGAATCGTATACGGCTTCCACACCGCGCCAGGGGCGTTCTTCGCCGTATCGGACAGCGGCCAGCCGCTCATCCAATAAGGACCTGGGATAATGCCTGCCGTACCTGCAACCGCAGGCTCTGCCGTCTTGTTCTCGTCCCACAGCGCCGTCTCTTGCGGAATGTAGCCTTTGGCCAGCCAGTTCTTCAGCGTCTCCAGACCTTGCTTCATGCCCGGGTTCACGGAGCCGTACTCCAGCTTGCCGTCCGCGCCCACGTTCCATTGTTCAGGCAGCGTGCCGTATGCGCCGAAGATCCAGGACGGATCGCCCATCCATGTGCTCATCGTGTTTTTAAAGCCGATGCTGAGCGGCGTTACTTGATCCGGCTTGAGACCGTCCGGATTCGCGTTTTTGAATTTATCCATGACGGCTTCGAGCTCTTCCATCGTCGTCGGAGCCGGCAGCCCCAGCTTGTCGAGCCAATCTTGGCGAATCCACAGCAAGTAGTCGTGATTGTAAGCGTAGTCGAGCACCGGGATGCCCATGCGCTTGCCGTCGCGCGTATACGGGTTCCATACGTTGTCGTCGATCGCCATCGCGTTTTTCCACGTCTCGCCCGCGTACTGATCGAACAACGAGCCTACTTCGCGGAACAAGCCGGAGTCGATCAAATCCTGCGCCAGCTGCGCGTCGCCGATCGTGACGACATCCGGAATCTGTTCTCCGGATGTCAACGCGAGGCGCATTTTCGTCACGAACGCGTTGTTGGAGTCGGTCACCGACCATAACGACTTGATGTCGATGCCGAGGGTGTCTTTCGCCCACGCGGTCGCGACGTTGTTTTCGATCGACTCGCCGTTTTTGAATTTCAGCTCGGGGTCGATGCCCCATACCGTTGTAATGGTCACCGGCGGATCGTATTTGTCTTTATAGACGTCCGTGGCAGGCGTTTCCGTCGCTGCTCCTCCGTTGCCCGCATTGCTTCCCGTGTCGCCGTTGTTATCCTTGCCCGCGCATGCCGACATGAGCGTCGCCGTCAGGATGAAGCTCATTGTAATCAGCGTTCCTTTGCTGGAAAAGGCTTTCATGGTGTTTCCCCCTTACGGATGATTTGTTCTACATCTCTCATTATAGGGACGGCCACGGGAGCAGCCTATGTCGCA
Organism: Paenibacillus sp.; assembly: GCA_029256665.1. Taxonomy (GTDB): domain Bacteria; phylum Bacillota; class Bacilli; order Paenibacillales; family Paenibacillaceae; genus Pristimantibacillus. The sequence goes on along the minus strand of JAQSXN010000320.1, from coordinate 3,550 downwards.
TATCTAACATTTCTGCACCTTTAACAAGGTGTTTACGAACTCACCGGTTCATTATTTTCAATCCCTGTACTCGTTCGGAGTCATACCGTAATACTTCCTGAAGATCTTGCTAAAATATTGCGGGTTCTGATACCCCAGCTCCGTCGTGATTTCGTAGATCTTTTTGTTGGTCGACTTGAGCAAATAAACCGCCCGCTCCATCCGCATGCGAATGATGTAGTCGCCGAGGCTCTCGCCTGTCTCGGCTTTGTATATTTTGGACAAGTAGACGGGATGCAAATACACCTTGTCCGCGATCGTCTTGACCGACGTCTCGGCGCCGAGTTCGCCCGTCACGAGCTCTTGCACCTGCTTGATGACGTGTTTTTTGTTGTAGTTGTCGCTCTCCGAAGGTTCCGTCTCCAGCCGCGCGATCATGCCGTCCGACCACTCTTGCAGCTTCTCGGCGGAGCCCATCATGCCGCGGTCGAACATAATATCCATGCCGGACGGATCCAGTTGGTAGATGTCCGTGCCCTGCTTGTGCGCGACGTACAGGAACGCGTTCGTTATCGACAAGAACACCTCGTATAGCTGCTCCTTGGACAGCGCTCTGCCGTGCAAGCTGCCGAACAGCGACGCGAGCTTATCCCTCGAAGCTCCCCACTGGCCGGATTCCAGCAGATGAATAAGCGTTGGCGGTTTATAGAGCTCCTCGATCGCCTTGACGCCCATTGTCGACCGCTCCTCCAGCTCGTCCAGGAACAGGATCGAATTGTCGCTCTGCTGCGTCCGGTAGACGGCGGACAGCGCGCTTCGGTACGCGCCGGCAAGCTCGCCCGGAAACGTAAACCAACTGGATAGCGCGAGCGCGATATCCCCTTTGAGAAAAGCCCCGACCTTCTCCTGGAATTGCCGCGCCAGACTTCGAATGATCTCCTTGCGGAATACCGAGGAGTCGATGCCCGGAGGCGCGCTGACGACGATGGCGAGTCCTTCGTGCGGCGCTTTGCCATGCCACACGCGATACGGGCCGGCGAACACTTCCTCGGCAATATTGCCGATAGCGTACTCCATCAGCTTGACGGAGTTCTCGTCCATTCCCATAAAATAACGCCCCAGTTGCACGGACATCAGCATGGCGGAATCGTCAGGCTGCACCTTGACCTCGTACTGGAGCAGCTTCTCCTTGGTAGACGCAAGAGGCAACTGCTTGCCCAGCAGCAGCTCTCCAAGCAAATTTTGCCTCAGGACGCTATTGTCCGACTTCATCGTATAGACGAGTTTGTGGTACTTGTCGGCTTTCTCCCACTCCTCCTTGAGGCCTTCGATCATCGTCGTCAGGCTATCGATAAACGCGGCGTCGTTGACCGGCTTCAGCAAATAATCGAGCGCTTGCAGCTGTATCGCTTTTTTGGCGTAGTCGAAGTCCGAGTGGCCGGTCAGCAGCATGTAACGGATGTTAGGCCAGCGCTCCCGCACGGTCTCGATCAGCTGAAGCCCGCTCATCTCCGGCATCCGGATGTCCGTCACGAGAATATCGATCCCCTGTTCCTCCATAATGGCGATCGCTTCGCTCGGCGACGCGGCCTGATAGACATGCGACACACCGAGCTCCTGCCAAGGGATCGTCTTAGCCAGGCTTTCCGTCACGTAGGATTCGTCGTCCACCAGCAATATTTCGATCATGCTCATTCCTCCTGCTCTTTCCCGTTGTCTGTCGTCACTATTTCGCTTGCCATGTCACTTGTAATCTTTACCCGCTCATCTCGCTCATCTCGCCCATCTTGCTCCTCATGTTCCGCTCGCCATGACAACGTAGCCCGCAGCCCCCCGAGCGGCGACCGCGAAAAAGCAAGCCCCGCGCTTGTTCCATAACGGATATTCAGCCGCTGATGCACATTCCAGAGCCCGCAGCCCATCTCTTCGTCCATAGGCCGCGACAGCTTCTTCTGCAGCTCCAGCATGGCGCTCTCGTCCAATCCCTGTCCGTCGTCGTCGACGGTAATGGCGTACAGTCCATCCTTCTCCTCCGCCCGAATAACAATTCGGCCCGCATCCAAGTTGGGCTCGATGCCGTGCAGCACCGCGTTCTCCACGAGCGGCTGAATGACGAGCGGCGGCACCGGCGTACCCTTGAGCCATGGCGGCAGATGAACGTCGTAGCTAAGCCGTTTCATGCGCATTTGCTGAATGTCGAGGTAGTTGCCCACCAGCTCCATCTCCTCCGTGAGCGACACGAAATCCCGCTCTTGTCTAGTCGTGTAACGGTAATAATCCGATAAATTTTGCGACATCGCGATGATGGCGCCATAATTTTGCAGCTTGGCCATGCTCGATATAAAGGAGAAGCAATTGTAGAAAAAATGCGGATTAATCTGCGACTGCAGCTGCTTGAGCCTAGCTTCCTTCACGTGGATTTTCTCCAGATAGACGCGTCCGAACAAGTCCTGGATTTGCGCCACCATGGAATTGAACCGGGTGAACAGGAAGCTGAACTCGCTGTTTCCTTTGGGCGTCAGCCGGACCGAATAATCCTCGTTCTTCAGCTTCTGGAAGCTCGTGACGAGCTGCTTGATCGGCACCTGCACCTGCGCGTAGATCAAATACACGACGAGCAAGCTCATGATCAGCAAAGCAACGGCCGAGCTGTAGAACAGCACGTTCGACTTCGTGATCGGCTTCATCACCTCGGACAGCGGCAAATAATCGACCAGCATCCATCCCGTCGTGCTGGAACGCTCCGCATTAACAAGATACGACTCCCCCTCGAGGTCGACGATCTGATAATCCGGCGCGCCAGCATCCTCCTCAGCCAGGTTTATTTCGCCCGGCGCAGGCTCGCTCCGCAGCTTCTCGGTCAGCGCCTGCGCGAACCGTTCGTCCGAAGCGCTACTCCGTATAATGCCCGTCCCCTGCTTGTAATAAAATGGATTGCGCTCCCCATCCGCCCGGAACGTATCCATCATTCGGCGAATATTGCCGCTGTCGAACTCCGCCTCGATAATCAGATTGGCTGCTTCCGGCTTATTGAAGGAGCTGTAAGGCGTTACCGTTATGAGCGAAAAATAATGCGTCGTCTCCCCGTCCGTCCCCGTCTCGGTCCGCACCTGCCAGCCCTGCCGCAGACGTTTCTTGAGATCGGCGTGGTTGTAATCGGATACGTCGCTCGCCGTAATGACGCGCCCCAGCGTCGGCGAATAGATCATCAGCTTGCTGATCCAGTTAAGCGAGTTTTGCTGAATGCTCAGCTTTTGCTGGATGCGCTTGATCAACATCATCGTGTCGAGATCGAGATAAGGGGTCTTTTTCTCGAAAATATCCTTAAGCTCCGAAATATCGGGATCATGGAGCAGCAAATTCGGCCATAAACTGATCGACTGGATCGTCGTGTCGACTTGGTCCTGGAAGAAGCGCAGTTGATCGCGGCTGGACTGATGCAGCTCCTCGCGCAATACCTCCGTGCTGGTTTGGTTGGAATACACGTACAATCCCATAATGGGAATCAACATGACGAGAATAAGGCCCATCATTTTACGGAACAAATTGAATTTCGGCAACCGCCTTCGCC
>JAQSXN010000319.1 GCA_029256665.1 Paenibacillus sp. | reverse complement strand
CCGAAATTGTTATTCGAATCCCGGCCGCTGCCGCAAGAAAGACAATTCGCTGGATGGCCGTACCAGCAATAAGCGATTTGAAATGGGAACGCATAATGAACATGGAATCGCGCTTCACCTCTCCGAATGATTAGTTATCTCGATAGCGAGTCGATTGTGATGTCCAATTCCAGCCCCTGCAGTGAATCGACCTTATCAATATACGCTCCATTGCTTTATGTCTTATTAAGAAAGACTTAATGTTTCCTTATTTTTCCTAAACAAAAAGAATAGGAGAGGGGATGTTTTCGATCAATCTTTTTCGCCTTATGGCAGGACCGACGATGCAGCGGGAGAAGGAGCTGTGGAGTCAAAAAGTATCGATACGGACGGCTGGGAAGCGCGAGGAGAAGCAGTAGAGCTAAAAAGTATCGTTGCAGGAGGCGGGTAAGTGGGAGAAGGAACTGTAGAGCTAAAAAGTATCGTTACAGGAGGCGGGTGAGCGGCAAAGGTACGTGTCTCGCCGCCAAAGGAAGGTGGCAGCCGTTCCGTCCTATGGATAGGAATGCGCAGCCTCCCGGAACGAACGGCCTAGAAAGTTTGTCGATGTAGCCGCTTACAACCGATTTTGCGACAAAATTTTATGCGAAACCCGGCTAAATCTGCTAAGATCATGTATAATAAAGAATTGATACAAGGCGATAGGAGATTGGAAGACGAGCTGCTGGGAGCTGCCTGGCCGTACCGGCCGCTGGCGCGCGACAACGCCGAAAATTCTAAGGTCCGAATAGGCGCATGCTTAGCCATTTAGAATTGGAAGATGAATCCCGCAGACCGCAATCCTACCCCGGAACCGCGGCAATACCATAGAAATCAAGAATAAACAGTAGGAGGCAATCAACAATGGCATTGGAATCAATGAAGGACATGCTTAACAAAGCACTGAAGGAAGGCTACGCGGTAGGTCAGTTCAACATCAACAACCTCGAGTGGACGCAAGCGATCCTCGACGCCGCAGAATCCGAGAAGTCCCCGGTCATCCTCGGCGTATCCGAAGGAGCTGCTAAATACATGGGCGGCTTCAAAGTCGTTACGTCCATCGTTAAGGCGCTGATCGAAGAATCCAAAATCACGGTGCCGGTCGCGATCCACCTCGACCACGGCTCCAGCTTCGATAAATGTAAAGCCGCGATCGACGCGGGCTTCACTTCCGTTATGATCGACGCTTCCCACCATCCGTTCGAAGAGAACGTCGAGACGACAAAAAAAGTCGTTGAATACGCACATTCCAAAGGCGTTTCCGTCGAAGCCGAGCTTGGCGTGGTTGGCGGACAAGAAGACGACGTTATCGCTGACGGCGTTATCTACGCGGATCCGAAGGAGTGCTTCGAGCTGGTTCAACGCACGGGCATCGACTGCCTCGCTCCCGCTCTGGGCTCCGTACACGGCCCTTACAAAGGCGAGCCGAACCTGGGCTTCAAAGAAATGGAAGAGATCTGCCAAGTGATCAAGCTTCCGCTCGTGCTTCATGGCGGCACAGGCATCCCTACTGAGCATATCAAACGTTCCATCTCGCTCGGCACGGCTAAGATCAACGTAAACACCGAGAACCAAATGGAGTTCACGGCTGCCGTTCGCAAAGTGCTGGCTGCCGACGGCGAAGTTTACGATCCGCGCAAATTCATCGGCCCAGGCCGCGAAGCGATCAAACAAACGGTTATCGGCAAGATCCGCGAGTTCGGTTCTTCCAACAAAGCTTAATCGGACAAGCCATATACGAAAGACAACCGCTCGGATCCTCTCAGGGATTCCGGGCGGTTTTTGTTTATAGGAAAGTGGGGTCGGCGACAAATTCGCTAAACGTCATGTTTGGCCCTTTCTAATTTACAACTCCTTTCGCATGGGATAAGATCATAACGAATTAGTAATGACCGGAGGAAAGGGGCGGGAAGCTTGAAAATATCCGTATTGATAGCCGACGATAATTCGTTTATCCGGGAAGGGATGAAAATCATCCTGTCCACGTTCGAGGAGTTCGAGGTGCTGGCGACGGTGCAGGACGGAGCCGAAGCCGTGGCCTTCTGCCAGGCGAACGAAGTGGACGTCGCCCTGCTGGACGTGCAGATGCCAAATATGAGCGGCGTGGAGGCGGCGGGGCACATTACCCGGGGGACCCGCACGAAGGTGCTCATCCTGACGACGTTCGACGACGATCGCTTCATCGCGGAGGCAGTGCGCAACGGGGCGAAGGGGTATCTGCTCAAAAACAACGATCCCGAAGAGATCCGCGACGCGATCCGCACGGTGCATAACGGACATCACGTGCTCCAGGACGTCGTGATGGAGAAGCTGGCGGCGGGGCTGCTAACGGAGAGGGATACCGCATCGTCGGCGCCAGCGGAGGCGGGTACCCATGTCGACCGGACCCTCTTCACCGCCAGAGAGCTGGAGATTATGTCCCTGATCGCGAAGGGGCTGTCCAACAAGGAAGTCGCCAAGCAGGCCTTCCTCTCCGAAGGGACGGTCGCCAACCACATTACGTCCATCCTGGGCAAAACAGGGCTCGAGCACCGGACGCAAATCGCGATTTACTATTTGACCGGAGAGGGGCGCCGCTGATGGAGCGCGGACCGCGTCCCGATTCGTGGCTTATCGGCGTTAAGCTTGTCCTGCTCCTGTACGTCGCCATCGCTTCCTATGACCAAAGCCGCTCCGCCTGGGAAACGATCGCGCTGCTGCTGTACGTTTGCCTGGATCTGCTCGGTTATATTTTGCGCGTCGACGTCTGGCGGAAGGCTGCGCAAGCGCTGACCGTGCTGTTCGTTGCGGCTGCGGCCGTATATATAGAGCCGGTCATGGCGCTGCTCGCGCCGATTCCGCTGTTTGGGCTAGCGGCGTCGGTGCTGAGCCGGCCCGCGCCGATCTATGCGCTGGCGTTCTTGCCGCTGTTCGCGCTGCCGGACAACGTGCAACTGCCATACGGACTGATCGCGGCGCTCGGCCTGTTGTTTCACATGCTGCACGACTCGCACGTCCGGAAGACCGCCACCGCCAAGGAGCTCGTCGAGAAGCTGCGCGAGGAGAATAATCGACTGGCCAAAAGCCTTGTCGACAGCAACGAGTACATCAGGCAGTCGGAGTATACGTTCAAGCTGGAGGAGCGTAACCGGCTCTCGCAGGATATTCACGACAAGATCGGCCACTCCATGACCGGGGCGCTCATTCAGATGGAAGCCGCCAAGCGGCTGCAGGCAGCCGACCCTGTGCGCTCAGCGGAACTGCTGCAGAATGCCATCGCGATCTCCAAGGACGGCATCGAAAACATTCGGCAAGTGCTGCGCGACACCAAGCCGCTCGCCGAGCAGCTCGGATTGAACCGGCTCCGGCTGTTCATCGACGAATTCGGGGCGACGCGCGGCCTGCGGGCGACGCTTACGTTCGATGGCGAGATCGGACGAATCGAGCCGCTCCACTGGCGCATCATCCACCAGAACGTGACGGAGGCGCTGACCAATACGGCCAAGTACGCCGGGGCAACATCGGTGTCGGTCCATATCGAGGTGCTGAACACGATGGTCAAAACCCGCGTCGCGGATAACGGATCGGGAGCCTCCAAGGTGATCAAAGGTCTTGGCATCGCCGGGATGGAGGAGCGCGCGGCTACCGCGGGCGGCAAAGTGATCGTGGACGGCTCGGACGGATTCTCCGTCACGACGCTTCTTCCATGCGAGAGGCCGTAGCCGTTGCCACAATCGCCTTGCGATAGTGGGCATCATCACGCTTATGAAAGAATGGCAAATCAAACCATGAGATTTCTCATGCCAAAAGATGAACTTGCGCACTTCCGCGCGGTTCGTCTTTTTTTGTACCATGAAAGTAAGAAAAACAAGGAACCGGGAGGGAACGGACAAATGTACACGGTGCTCGAATTGAAAGGGCTGACCAAAACGTTCGGGGATTTCGCGGCGGTCGACGGATTGTCGCTGACGATACGGGAAGGCGAGATTTTTGGTTTGTTAGGCGCGAACGGCGCAGGCAAAAGCACGGCCATCCACATGATCGCAGGTCTCATCCAGCCGACGAAGGGCGAGATCGAGCTGCTGGGACGAAACATCTCGAAGAACGGGCGGTTCGCGAAGTCGAATATCGGCATGGTGCCGCAGGAAATCGCGATCTACGAGGATATGACCGCTTACGAGAATGTTCGGTTTTTTGCCGGGCTGTACGGCTTGAGAGGGGCGGAGCTGAAGTCGCGGACGGAAGAAGCGCTGGCGTTCGCAGGGCTGGCCGATAAACATCGCAGCTATCCCCGCAATTTCTCCGGCGGCATGAAGCGGAGGCTCAATATCGCGTGCGCGATCGCTCATCGGCCTAAGCTGATCATGATGGACGAACCGACGGTGGGAATCGATCCCCAGTCGCGGAGCTATATTTTGAACTCGGTGCGCAAGCTGAACGAGATGGGCTGCACGATCGTGTACACGAGCCACTACATGGAGGAGGTGGAGGAGCTGTGCACGCGCATCGCCATTCTCGATCACGGCAAGGTGATCGCGGAGGGCACGAAGGCGCAGCTCAAGTCGATCATTACCGATCGCAAGACGTTGATGATCGAGCTCCGCTCCGTTGAAGGACTGGACGAAGAGAAGCTGCGCGGGATCGCGGGCGTGCGGTCGGTGGCCGTAGACGGAGAAGCCAGGGCGATCAGAGTGGAGTCTGACGCCGAAGTTAATAATTTGAACCGTATATTGCAGGTTTTGCTGGAGAACGGCTTGGAGATTCGTTCGGTGGATGAGAGGCAGCCAAGCCTGGAGACGGTATTTTTGACGCTCACGGGTCGCAGTTTGAGGGACGAATGAGGATGCGCGGCGAAAGGAGGGGAACGCATTGAACGTTTGGCTGATTGCTTGGAAGGAATGGAGAACGTCGCAAAACGCGGCGATGCTCATCTTCATGCTGGCGACGCCGGTGCTGCTGATGCTCATTCTCGGAACGGTGCTGTCGGGCAACTTCAATGGCAGCAAAGCGGTGGACGACATACGCGTCATCTACTCGGCGAACGGGATCGGGGATTCGGCGGAGCTCGATCGGTTGAAGCAATGGTTCGACAATGGGACGGGGGAAGAGGTCAAGCTTGAGGAGACGACGCTCGGGGAAGCAGACGCGCTGCGCGCGGTCGAAAACGGAACTTACTCCGGATACGTGTCGCTGGGCGAGGACGGAATCGATTATTACGGCAACTCCCGGACCGGCGTCGAGAACGGCATCATACATGGGTTGCTCGCCGCCTATGCGGAGCATCGCAAGCTGAATCTCGTGATCCCGGAAGGCGTGTCCGCAGAGGGTTCGCCCATTGCCGGAAACCATATGAAGGAGCGGGCGCTGCAGGCGCCGCTCAAGCCGGACGCCATCGACTATTACGCGGTCGCCGTGACGACCATGATGATCATGTACAGCGCCGCGACGGCCGGGCTCCTGTTCGAGAACGAACGCGT
>JAQSXN010000318.1 GCA_029256665.1 Paenibacillus sp. | reverse complement strand
TGATGATGTCCGGCGTATCGCCAACAATCTCGCCGTCCACGTAACGGTCGAAGTTTTCGAGCTTCTGCAGGAACGCGCGGTAATGGGTGCTGTTTTGCTTGAGCGTATCGGTGACTCCCAGCTTCTTGGTAAAACGGTTATGGAACGGATTCTTGACATGTTCCTTTGGCTCGCCAAGCTTGTTCTTGACCTCGGAGGGGCGGGGCATGCGCTGAATGACCGGTTTGGCGGAGGACGAGCTTCCGTCAGAGCTTGCCGCTCGTTGAATCGGAGCCGCAGCGGGCTCTGGCGCGCTTGCCGCCCTGGCTCCCAACATGTCGGCTTCCCGCTCCAGCGCCGGACTGTCGTTTAACGGCTGGCCGGTTGCCAGCCGGGCCGTAGGCGAGACCCGGCCTTCCTTCTGCTGGACGACGTGGGCGAGCTCGTGGCCCAGCAATTTCTGACCGGAGGGGCTGTCCGGCTTGTATTGTCCGGGGGCGAAATGGATGTCCGTACCTTGCGTAAAGGCAAGCGCGCCGACCGCGCCCGCTTGATGTCCCGTATGGATGCGCACGCCGGAGAAGTCGGCGCCCATCGTCCGTTCCATCTTGGCCTGGACTTCGGGAGGCATGCCTGTCCCGCTGCCGGAAACCGGCGCCGCCGTCCGCGCATTGGATTCGCTCTCGGCCGCGACGTCGTCCTTGAATCGCTGGACGACGGCTTGATTGCCTGCGGACGCTTGCATCCGCGCGAGATGGTCGGATGCGCTTCCGTCTTCCTTGCCGCGGGATTGCGCAGGGCCGGGCTTCCGCGATGCGGCCGGCTTGGCTGTCCACTGCAACACGGTATGGCGGCGGGTCGCCGATTCCTTCATGGGTGTCACCTTCTTCTTGATAATGGTAATTCGATTATATCGCAACGCGGAGCGGCCTGACATCCCTTTCGCAAAAAAAGCGCCGTCGATTGCCGTTCTTTCGTCCTCTAAAGGCTCGAAACATGTGATATAATGCAGGAATAAACGTAGGACAAAAGTAGCGGGCGGGTTAACCGCCGAGGCGGCGGGGGAAGGGCAAAGGATGAAGGCGGCGGACGACACGGCTCGCGCCTATGGCGCGATGGAACATTTGCGGGACGAATTGGCCTGGCTGGACGCCGGGCTGCGCACGCTGCTAGGCGCAAGCGGCAACGATCCGTTCACGGATCCGCTAGCGGCGTTTAGAGGGTTAATGGTCGACAGGGAGGAGCTGGCGGCGGACGAGCTCTCGCCGGAGCAAGACCTTGACAACGAGTGGCTGGCATACACGGCGTTCAGGCGGGAGACGGAAGAACGTAATGCCGACAAGGCAAGCCGCGCGCGAGGCTTGCCGCTCATTCAGCTTGCTGCGGCGCTAAGATTGACCGTGTGGGAGTATCGCTGCGTCATCTTATGCATGGCGGTGGAACTGGACCGCAATTACGAGAAGTGGTACGCGTACTTAAACGACGACGCCACCGCCAGGACCGCGACGGTGGACCTGGCGCTGCGACTGCTGGGGGATACGGAGGAGGATCGGACGCTCGGCAGGGCGCTGCTGGGCCGCGACGGCAAGCTGCGCCGCTGGCTGCTGCAGCAGCCCGGCGCCGATGCCGCCGCGCCTGGCCTGAAGTCGCCGCTTCGTCTCGACGAGCGGGTCGTAGGCTTCCTGCTTCGGACGGAGCGAATCGACGGCAGGCTGAACGGCGTCGTCGAAGCGTTGGAAGCGGACGAGAATCCGTCGTTAGCCTGGGAAGGAGCAACGGCGACGGAGAACACGCTCGGGCAAGTCGCGGGCGGCTGGCCAGCCGGCGGCATGCCGATCATCGGGCTATGGGGCGCCCGGGGCGGGGGCAAGGTGACGCTTCTGCATCGGCTGGCCGTCTCCCGCGGTCAACGGCTGCTCCTCGTGTCGCTCTCGGCGCTGCCGGCCGACGAGGAACGCCTGCGGAGCATGCTGGATCAGCTGGTCCGCGAAGCGCTGCTGACGGACGCGATTATCGCGTTGCGCGAAACGGACGGTTCGTGGAAGGAACGGCTGCCGCAGGAACCGCTGAGATCGGCTTTTCAAGCATACTCGGATTTCGCGCAGCGGCCCCTCTTATGCTGGACGGCGGGCGAGCGTCGCCCGGCCAGCGAGCTTCCGCTGCCGGCGGATTCGCCGTTCTGGAGCGTGGAGGTGCCGCCACCGGGCGTCGACGAACGCGCCGCCATTTGGCGTCGGCATGCCGAGGAGCTGCCGGGCGATATTTTCGCGCCTGAGCGTCCGGACTATGAGACGATGGCGGACGAGCTGGCGAGCCGGTTCCACTTCACGGCGGGACAGATCGCCTCCGCTTGGCGGCAGTCGTTGGTCCTCGCCGCCGAGCGCGGAGACGGCTTGCCGGTCCGGTCCGATCTAGCCGAAGCCGCGAGGGGACAGTTCCGTCACCGGCTCTCGCAGCATGCCATCGCCATCGAGCCTCGCAGCGGGTGGAAGGATCTTATTTTGCCGGAAGAGGCTCGCGATCTGATCCACGAAGCTTGCAACCGCTATATGCTCAGGGAGACGGTGTTGGACGGCTGGGGATTCGCGAATAGGGTGACGTACGGCACCGGCGTTCATATGCTGTTCGCCGGACCGCCGGGAACGGGCAAGACGATGGCGGCGGAAGTAGTGGCGGGAGAGCTTGGCCTATCGCTGTACCGGGTCGACTTGTCCCGCATCGTGAGCAAGTATATCGGCGAGACGGAGCAGCGGCTGCGCGAGCTGTTCGAGGAGGCGCGCCAGAGCGGGGCGATCCTCTTCTTCGACGAAGGGGACGCGCTGTTCGGCAAACGGACGGAAGTCAAGGACGCGCACGACCGGTACGCCAACATGGAAGCGGCTTACTTGCTGCAATTGATCGAAGCGTATGACGGCGTTACGATTCTGGCGACCAATCTGATGCAGAATCTCGACGAAGCGTTGCTGAGACGGATGAGCGTCATCGTCAAATTTCCGTTTCCCGGCGCGGAGGATCGGGCTCGCATCTTTGCGTCCCTGCTTCCGGCAGGGGCTCCGCTCGACGAAGAGCTGGATCTGCCGTTCCTCGCGCAGCGCGTGGAGGTTTCGGGCGGGCATATCAAAAACATCGTGCTTGCGGCCGCCTTTCTTGCCGCCTCGGAGCGGAGGCCGATCGGCATGAGCCACATGATTCGGGCGGCTAAGGCGGAATTGCAGAAGTTAGGTAAAATACCGATGCGCGGCACGTTCGCGCCATATAGCGAATAATGGGGGAGAATGTTCATGGGGAGCTACACGGTAATCGCGGACGCCGGAGCCAGCCTGCTGAAGCTGCTGCGCGAGGGGATGGCGCCGGATCCGGTGTCCCGTCCGGAGCTGATCGGCATGGCAAGCCCGGCCGACAAAGGGGATTTGATGATTTCGGTTTATATTTGCTCCGTAGTCGAGAATAACGAGTCGCGCCGCACGGACATGCTGATCGAAGGCGACATGCTCCGATACCCGCCGCGCGCGATCGATCTCGAATGTTTGATCACGGCGCATTCGAGCGCCGATATTTTGACGCGGACGCTGGACGAGCATCGTTTACTCGGCAAGGTAGCCCAAATTCTGCATGACAATAGCGTCCTGCGCGGACCGATGCTCGAGGGCACGCTTGCGGACTCCGATGCGGGACTCAAGATCTCGCCTGTGCAATACGGCACGGAAGATATGACGAGGCTGTGGCAATTCGGCGACGTGCCGTACAAATTATCGCTCGTGTACAAGATCGGACCCGTCATGCTGGATTCCAATCGCGTCAAACCGGCTACCCGCGTCGTGGAGAGAAGGATTACGGTGCAGGATAAGGATCGGGGGAATTAATCCATGTACGGAGCGCAATCCACTACGGTATCCCGCTGCTCGCTCGTCGTCCGGACGACGGATGTATGGACCGGCCGACCGGCCGCCGCGTCTTCGGTGCGCGTGCGTCTCAAAGACGTGCTCTCGTCTCCGCTGCGTACGTCCGAAGGAAGCTGGGCGTTTCTGGACATCAAGGGTTCGGCATGCGACGTTATCGTGGAATCAACGATCTACATGCCCTGTACGTTGCGGGTGGATCTCTCGTCCTTGACTCCCGAGAATCCCGTCGTCGAATTGTTTTTGCTGCCCGGCAGGACTTATTCGCCTCCCGTCGCGGCAACCGGTATCGTCCGCAGGTTGATGGACGGGAACGGACAACCGATCGCGAATGCAGAGGTGTTTGCATACCCCGACGACGATCAGGCGGCAAGAGGCAGGATCCTCGACGAGGAAGTGCCGCCTGGCAGCGAAGGTCTGCGCTGCTTGCCCGGAGCGACAAGGCTGCTGAGCGGCGACGCTTTGGTCGTTCGCGGCAAGGACGGCGCCGCGGCGGAGTGGTTCCGCGCGACTACGCTGGGCGGCGAGGATAGCGGGGATGGAGTGGAGCTTCGGCTGGACCGGCCTACGGCAGGACGCTGGAAGCGCCATACGCTGCTGCTGCCGGCGGCGGCGGCCGTCAGCGATCGGGACGGCTGGCTCGTGTTGCCGTTCCGCGGTCGTCTGTCGGCGTCGGCCAACGTCCGCGTCGTGCTGCGCCATGGCGACCGCAGGCTGGAGACGCAGTGGCCGCTGGAAGAGGGGAAAACGTTGGTTCTTCCCGATTACGAACTTATTCATTCGTAGTCTTACATGAAGAGAAGTCTAAGCGCACCAATAGCCCGAAAAAGTCGGGTTGCGGGCGCCAAACGCGGCGGCGAGCTTGCTGCAACCCGGAAATATCGGGTTGCAGGCGCCAAAAGCGGCGGCGGGTTTGCTGCAACCCGAAAAAATCGGGTTGCAAGCGCCAGTAATGGCTGTGCAAGGAAACCTCCCTTGCACAGCCATTATTGTTTTTTCCTTTGTTATTATCAGCTGACTGTCTCAACAAGAGAGCGGAACTGCTAAAAGACTGCGATTACCTCTTACAAATGCCGTAGCTCCCCTTCGCCGCGAATCGCCAGCGCGCGATGCGCCATGTTGGGATGCGCATACGCGGTGCCGGCTAGACGTTGGCCGCTCTCGGTTACGGCGTCGAATGCGATCCTGATATCCTCGCTGCTCGTCAGCCACTCCATAAGCTCGGAATCCTCAACGCCGTCCACGTCGATATACCAAAGCCGATCGCCGTATTGCGTAACGAGCATTAGCTTGGCGCCCTCAAACGGGATGTCGCGCCGTTCCCACTGACCGTTGCCGATGACGACGCTGCTCAGATTGATGACTTCCACTTCCATTTTCTCTCCACCCCCGGGCGCCTCGCGAGTCCGGCGCAATCGGTCTGGACTCGCTTATAACGCGTTTTGCGCTTGCATTAATACAGCTTTCCTTGCCTGAAGAGCACCGATGAAAGCTTCGTGACCGCATGCACGTAACAATTTTCGCGCAGCGTATGCGGGTTGCCGAAGTAGGCGGGCAGCAGGCTGTTCATCGTTTTCTGCATCTTGGCGTAAAGCTG
>JAQSXN010000317.1 GCA_029256665.1 Paenibacillus sp. | reverse complement strand
AGCAGCTGGATGAGCTTTGGCATGTGTCGAACCTATTCCAAATCCCGAACCAAGCGGATGCGGCCAAGCTGCTGACGGACAACAGTACAGGCGACGCGGTATTCTTCTGCAACTCCGGCGCGGAGGCCAACGAAGCGGCGATCAAGCTGGCCCGCCGTTACCAGCAGCTTGTGGCGAAGAGCGGACGCTACGAGATCATTACGTTCGAGCAGTCGTTCCATGGCAGGACGCTCGCGACGCTTACGGCCACGGGCCAGGCGAAGGTGAAGGAAGGTTTTGCCCCGCTGCCGGAAGGCTTCAGGACGATCCCTTACAATAACATCGAAGCGCTTAAGGAAGCGATTAGCGGCGTCACGGCGGCGATCATGCTGGAGCTGGTGCAAGCGGAAGGCGGCGTCCATCCGGCGAACGCAGAATATATAAAGCAAATTGCCGACTTGTGCGAGCGCGAAGGCATTCTGCTCATCATAGACGAAATTCAGACGGGAATCGGCCGGACGGGCAAGCTGTTCGCTTACGAGCACTACGGCATCGAACCGGACATCTTTACGCTTGCGAAAGGACTCGGCAGCGGGTTCCCGGTTGGCGCCATGGTCGCCAAGGAGAAGCTGCGCGAAGGCTTTACGGCGGGCAGCCACGGCTCGACGTTCGGCGGCACGCCGATCGCGACCGCCGTGGTCAAAGCGACCTTGGAGACGATCGTCGGCGACGGGCTGCCGGCCCGCGCCGCGGAGCAAGGCGCTTATCTGATGGGGCAGCTTCGCGAGAAGCTGGCGAACGCGCCATTTGTCAAAGAGGTTAGAGGACTTGGACTACTAATCGGAATCGAGTGCGAGGGTCCCGTGTCGAACGTGCTGACCGAAGCGCAAAATAAAGGATTGCTCGTCATTTCCGCCGGACCGAACGTCGTGCGTCTGCTGCCGAACCTGTTGGTGACGAACAAAGAGATCGATGAGGCGGTATCGATATTGACCGAGCTGCTGCGGGCAGCCGGATAAGCAGAAGGTTGAAGGAGGTAATACCCATGCAAGTTGTTAACGAAGAATTGGCCCACAGCTTGAAAGGCCGCGACTTCTTGATGCTGGTCGATTTCAAGCAGGATGAGCTGCGGTACCTGATCGATCTGGCGATCGATCTCAAGAACAAGCAGAAGGCCGGCGAGACGCATCATGTTCTTAAGGGCAAGACGCTCGGCATGATTTTCGAGAAGTCGTCGACGCGTACCCGGGTTTCGTTCGAGGTGGGGATGTACCAGCTGGGCGGACAAGGCTTGTTCCTGAGCGGCAACGATCTGCAGATCGGCCGCGGCGAGACGATCTGGGATACGGCGCAAACGTTGTCCCGTTACCTGGACGGCATCATGATCCGCACGTTCGCTCACCGCAAGGTGGTAGAACTGGCGCGCGGCGCGACGATTCCGGTCATTAACGGACTGACGGATCTGTCCCACCCTTGCCAAGCTCTGGCCGATTTCCAGACGATCTACGAGCAGAAGGGCCGCTTGGAAGGTCTTAAGATGGCCTATATCGGCGACGGCAACAATATGGTTCACTCGTTAATGATGGGCGCGGCCAAGCTGGGCGTCCACATGTCGGTCGCGACCCCCGAGGGCTACGAGCCGGATTCCGACATCATCGAGCAGACGAAAGCCAATGCGGCCGAGACGGGCGCGCGCATTACGATTTGCCGCGATCCCAAGGAAGCGGTCGACGGAGCGGACATTATCTATACCGACGTATGGGCGAGCATGGGCCAAGAGGCCGAGCAGAAGGAACGCGAACTGGCGTTTAAGCAATACCAAGTAAACGAAGAACTGGTGAAATACGCAAACAAGGATTATCTGTTCATGCATTGCCTCCCGGCGCACCGCGGCGAAGAAGTGAGCGAGAGCGTCATCGACGGCGGACAATCGATTATTTTTGACCAGGCGGAGAACCGTCTCCATGCGCAGAAGGCGATCATGGCAGCGATTATGTCTTAATTTATAACTTTTGAAGGGGAGTAAGAGAATCATGGCGAAGGAAAAAATCGTGCTTGCCTATTCCGGCGGCCTGGATACATCCGTCATTCTGAAATGGCTGAAAGAAACATACGACGCGGAAATTATCGCATTCACCGCGGACATCGGACAGAAAGACGAGCTCGACGGTCTCGAAGCTAAGGCGCTGGCTACCGGCGCTTCCAAAGTGTACATCGACGATCTGCGCGAAGAATTCGCGAAGGACTTCATCTATCCGATGTTCCAAGCGGGCACGCTGTACGAAGGACAATATCTGCTTGGCACATCCATTGCGCGCCCGTTGATCGCGAAGCGCATGGTGGACATCGCGCGCGCGGAAGGCGCTACTGCAATCGCGCACGGCGCGACGGGCAAAGGCAACGACCAAGTGCGCTTCGAGCTGACGGCTGCCGCGCTCGCGCCCGAGATCGGCGTGATCGCGCCATGGCGTCTGGAAGCGTTCCGCGAGCAGTTCCCGGGCCGCGCAGAAATGATCGCTTACGCGGAGAAACACGGCATTCCGGTAACGGCATCTGCCGCGAAGCCATATTCCACGGACCGCAACCTGCTGCACATCAGCTTCGAGAGCGGCATGCTGGAGGATCCTTGGTTCGATCCGAGCTCGGAAGAGAACGAAGAGATGTACGTGCTGAGCGTGTCGCCGGAGCGCGCCCCGGACCAAGCCGAGTACGTGGAGCTCACGTTCGAGCAAGGCGATTGCGTGGCTTTGAACGGCGAAACGCTGAGCCCTCTTGAAGTCATGGAGAAGCTGAACGAGCTGGGAGGCAAACACGGCATCGGACGGGTGGACATGGTCGAGAACCGTTTCGTCGGCATGAAGAGCCGCGGCGTGTACGAGACGCCGGGCGGCACGATCCTGTTCACGGCCCATCGCAAGATGGAGTCGCTCACGATGGATCGCGAAGTGATGCATCTCCGCGACTCCTTGATCGCGAAATACAGCCAGCTCGTGTACAACGGTTTCTGGTTCGCGCCGGAGCGTCTTGCCTTGCAAGCGCTGGTGACGGAATCGCAGAAGAACGTCAGCGGCGTGGTGCGTCTCAAGCTGTACAAAGGCAATGTCATCGGCGCCGGCGTCAAGAGCCCGGTCAGCCTGTACAACCCGGACATCGCGACGATGGAAGCCGATCCGTCGAAGGCGTACGATCAAGGCGACGCGACGGGCTTCATCCGCCTGAACGCGCTGCGTCTGAAAGTATCTTCGGGCGTAGAGCAGAACAAAGGCGAATAAGGCGGACTTTCGCCCACGATTGGAAGGGAGTGCTGAGATACGCATGAGCAAGCTTTGGGGTGGACGGTTTACGAAAAAAACGGATCAGCTGGTAGAGGAATATACGGCTTCGATCATGTTCGATAAAGAGCTCGCGGAGGAGGATGTGCAAGGCAGCCTTGCGCATGTTACCATGCTGGGCAAACAAGGCATCCTGCCCGCGGACGACGTGGAGAAAATCAAGGACGGCCTTCATCGCGTCCTTCAGCGCATCAAGCGCGACGACATCGAGTTCTCCATCGGGGACGAAGATATTCATATGAACATCGAGAAGACGCTGATCGACGACGTCGGTACGGTCGGCGGCAAGCTGCATACGGGACGCAGCCGCAACGACCAAGTCGCGACGGACATGCATCTGTGGCTCCGCAAGCGAGTGGTCGAGTTTGTCGACATGCTGCACAAGCTGCAGTCGGCTCTCGTTGAGCAAGCGAAGGCGAATACCGACACGATCGTGCCGGGTTACACGCATCTGCAGCGCGCGCAGCCGATTCTGTTCGCGCATCATCTGATGGCTTACGTGTCGATGATCGGACGGGACATCGAGCGTCTGCAGGACAGCTACAAACGGATTAACGTCCTGCCTCTCGGAGCCGGCGCGCTGGCGGGCACGACGTTCCCGATCGATCGCCATTTCGTGGCGAGCCAGCTGAAGTTCGATAGCGTGTACGAGAACAGCCTTGACGCGGTAAGCGATCGCGATTTTATCTTGGAATTCTTGTCGCATGCTTCGATCATTATGATGCATCTGTCGCGCCTAAGCGAAGAGCTTATCCTGTGGTCGAGCACGGAGTTCCGCTTCGTGGAGCTGGACGACGCGTTCTGCACGGGCAGCAGCATCATGCCGCAGAAGAAGAACCCGGACGTGCCGGAGCTCGTGCGCGGCAAGACGGGGCGCGTATACGGCAATCTCGTCGGCCTGCTTACGGTGCTGAAGTCATTGCCGCTGGCGTACAACAAGGATATGCAGGAAGACAAAGAAGGCATGTTCGACACGGTGAGGACGCTGCAGGGCGCCCTTCAATTGTTCGCGCCGATGATCGCGACGATGAAGGTGAACAAGGAGCAGATGCGCCAGGCGGTGAATCAGGACTTCTCCAACGCGACCGATATCGCGGACTTCCTCGTGGGCAAGGGACTGCCGTTCCGTCAAGCGCACGAGGTCATCGGCAAGACGGTATTGTACTGCATCCAGCAGAACAAATATTTGCTCGACCTGACGCTCGACGAGTTCAAGCAGTTCTCCTCGCTGTTCGACGACCGCATCTACGCGGTGCTTCAGCCGGAGCAGGTAGTCAACGCGCGCAACGTATATGGCGGCACTGCGAAGTCGCAGGTCGAGGACGCAATCGGCCGCGCCGACGCGGCGCTCGCCGAGACTGCGGCTTGGGTAGCCGAATATTTGGAGCGCAGCAGATAGGCTGACGCGATTGGCGAACAAGCGAACATAGGCACGACAAAGAGGCGCTTCGCGATGAAGCGCCTCTTTGTCGTGCCCATAGGGCTGCATGAGCCGGCCAAGGTAATCCATCTGCAACCTAGCCATAGTATGCGCATCTGCCATCGCCAAGCTAAAAACTGCTACAGCCCGTCTTCCACGATCGCATCGGGATCAGGCGTGTTAGGCGACGGCGTCGCGCCCGGCGAAGACGGGCCAACCTCGATGACCGTCGGCTGCGCGCGGTACGTATCGCGCGACACGCGCTCGCGGGATACCGCAACGCCGTCTTCTACTAACGTACGGAACGTTTCCACGACATAGCCGGGTTTTCCTGTCTCCACGACCCGCTGCTCCCCGACCGCAAGCTTGGGATTCACCACTTGTTGGGCGCTCGGCTCGACCGTCTTAAGCGTAACGGATTCGATGTCGTAGCTAATATTCTCGGGCATTGTGCCGAATAGCTTGACCGTCAACTTGCGGTTTTCCGCGACGGTGCGGATGATGAGATGTTTGCCGGTCGAGTTGCGGAATTTAAAGTCGATGGCATCCGTGGCGTAGGTGGCATCCTGCCCGACGGGAAGATAAGCGACGGGCAGCGAGTGGTTGCGCCGCTCGACGATCGCAAGGCCGGCCCGCAGGATGGCTTGATATAAGGTGCTCGACACCTGGCAGATGCCGCCGCCGATTCCGGGAACCAGCCTGCCGTTCAAAATAACGGGAGCTTCCTTGTACTCGTGCTCCTTCTCCGCCATTTCGAT
>JAQSXN010000316.1 GCA_029256665.1 Paenibacillus sp. | reverse complement strand
TTCCTCGGAGCCATCAGCTACGACGACATGAAGAAGCGCATCGAGCGTGTACGCGACAGGGATCTGTCGGATCTCTAGAGGAAATGGGGCGGGGAGAGAAACCGGCGTCTTGCGATTAACTCCAATACGGCGGGCGTTCCAGTCTTCGCGGCAGCAACGTTTTCGCGTCGCCTTTCGCCGAGTTGACTTGGAATTGGGTCAGAAACAAGCAGTCGCTTAGATTCGCCCCGCTTAGATCCGCATCCCTTAGATCGGCCCCGATCAGATCGGCAAGCCGAAGATCCGCGCCCGATAGATCGGCCGCAATCAGGTAAGCTCCGCGCAGGTTGACTCCGCGGAGATCCATATTCTTTAAATTCGCGCCCATCAGGTCGGCTCTCGGCCCGATGGGTTTTCTTTTGTTGCCCCCGACCGCGCGGCGCGTCTTGCGGACAAACGCCGCGCGTATATGTTCGCTGCATTGCGTAAGCAGCTTGTTCGCGTCCATCCGAAGCGTCGCGGTGTCTGCCGCAAGCAGCCGTTCGGCGGGGAGGGAAGCCATCGCCTCCGCTGTCGCGATCGACTGCTCAATCTCTGCGCGGAAAGGAGCTGCTTCGCTCCTGGCTAGCGCATCGCCCAAATACCAGAGCAGCTCGTGCAGCAGGCGCATCGCGTGGAAAGCTTCGAACATGTCGCCAGCAAGCCCCGGCTCATCACGCCAGCTTCGTCCTTTGTAGGTTTCGGCGGATATTCGCTGCCCCGCGCCGAAGCAGTCGTAGACGGTGCAGCCGCGGTAGCCGATCTCCCTAAGCTTGCCGTGCACGCCGCAGCGATAATCTTCCCTCAAATGCCCGCAAGGCGTTCCCGCCTGCTTGGTCGCCGCGAAGTCGGCGGAGGCCGAGAACGGAAGCGCCGTGCAGCATAGACCGAAGCAGTCCTCGCAGCTTGCCCGGAGCCTCCCGGCTGGAGTAGCGGCGGGCTCTCCTTCGTTCTTCTCCCATTCGTTCATGGACGACTCATCCTCGTTTTTTTTCTTTCAATTTAGCATTTCGGATGGCCTCGTTCAACGGAAATAATAGTCTAATCCGTTATTTACCACCGCGGCGCATGAATGCGATACGTTGGATCACAATATAGGGGAAGATTGGAATCTAATGCCGATTAGGAGATGGATGAAGATGAAGAAAAAAGCATTTTCCCGGGCGGCGGCGCTCATAGTGGCGACATGCCTCTTATCCGCCTCGGTATGGGCAGGTACGGTCGCTGCTCGGACCGAGGGAGACGAAGAGACGGTCAGGCGCAACGAGACCGGAGGCATCTGCTGGACGGAGGCCAAGATCGGTCTGAAGACGACGATGCAGCGGCTGTGGATGGAACAAGCGTTATGGACGCAAAGCTATTTGGTCAGCGCGTTCGCGGGGCTGGACGATCAGAAGCCCGTGCTGGAACGGCTGCTTCGGAACCAACAGGATATCGGCGACGCGATAAAGCCTTATTACGGAGAAGAAGCGGGCAATGACTTGGCCGAGCTTCTCAAAGAGCATATCCTGATAGCGGGGCAAATCGTGACGGCTACGCAGGCCGGCAACGGAGCGGATGCCCGAAAGTACAATAAGGAGTGGCACCGGAACGCGGACGACATCGCCAAATTTTTGTCCGCCGCCAATCCGCACTGGTCCTATGAAGAACTGAAGGCATCGCTCGAGATGCGCTTGGCGCTTATCGCCGAAGTGCTTGAAGCAATGCTGGCCAAGGATTGGGAAGGAAGCATCGAGGTCTTCGACAAAGGAGAGGCGCATCTCATCGAATTGGCCGATCTGCTAAGCGAAGGGATCGTGAAACAATTCCCCGATCGGTTCCGGTCGCGATAACGCCTGCCGCTTGCTCTTGTATTCCTCTCCGAATTTTGGGACAATAAGCTGTGTGCCATGGGGCCAAGATGAGTATTGGCAGATACGGCGGGCACGAAGAGAGGAATCGGAATGAGCAAACCATCCATATATGGACTGACTATAGAACAATTGACGGCTTGGCTTGGAGAACGCGGGCATAAGAAGTTCCGGGCGACGCAGGTATGGGAGTCTCTGTACCGCAAGCGCGTGACGGACTTCGAGCGTATGGAAGACGTTCATCCGTCTTGCATCGAGCTGCTGAAGGAGCATTTCGTCATCGGCACGATGGAAGAGCACGTAAAACAAGAGTCGGTCGACGGCACCGTGAAGTTCCTGTTCCGGCTGTCGGACGGCAATCTCATCGAGACGGTGCTTATGCGCCACAAGTTCGGCTTGTCCGTCTGCGTCACGACGCAGGTAGGCTGCAACATCGGCTGCAGCTTCTGCGCGAGCGGCTTGCTGGCCAAGAGCCGGGATCTGACGGCGGCCGAAATCGTGGAGCAGATCATGAACGCGCAGCTCCATCTGGATGCGGCGGAAGGCGGGGATCGCGTCAGCCACATCGTCGTGATGGGCATCGGCGAACCGTTCGACAACTATGCGCATATGTCCGATTTCATCCGGATCGTCAAGGATCACAAAGGTCTTGCGATCGGAGCGCGCCACATTACGGTATCGACGAGCGGCTTGGCCGGCAAGATCAAGGAATTCGCGGACAGCGATCTAGGCGTCAATCTCGCGGTATCGCTGCATGCGCCGAACAACGAGCTGCGGACGCGCATCATGAAGATCAACAAGGCGATTCCGATCGAGAAGCTGATGGACGCCATCGATTATTACCTGGAGAAGACGCGCCGGCGGATGACGATAGAATACATCCTGCTGAAGGACGTCAATGACGGAACGGAGCAGGCGCTGGAGCTTGCCGAGCTGATGAAACCGCGCAAAGGTCTGGTCAACGTGAATCTCATCCCGTACAATCCGGTGGATGAGCATAGCCAGTACCAGCGCAGCGAGCAGGCTTCCATCCGCGCGTTCTACGACGTCATGAAGAAACAAGGCATCAGCGTCAGCGTTCGTCTGGAGCACGGAGCGGATATCGACGCGGCTTGCGGCCAGCTTCGCAGCAAGCAGATGAAGGCGGCGAACTGAACGGGAACGCCGTAAACGTTAAACGCTATGGCGTTTCGAATAACCCAACCTTGCAACAAACGTTTATCCCTCCTTTCGCATGAGGCAAACAGGCGATCCGCCTAATCCCTCCCGCGCGGGAGGGATTTTTGTATTTTCCGGCGCGGGCTGCGAGTCGATTTAGGTTTATATAGGAACATTTAAGGTTTTCTTTAGCTTCATTTACGATTGCCTTACGATCTGGCAGGTATGCTTAGCAGACAAGAAACCGAAGGGAATGAGCGAAGGATGATCGAGATGACGGGGATCAGTCATCAATTCAAGATAGGCAAGAAAGGCAAGGAGAGAATCGTGCCGGTGCTGCACGATATCCGGCTTAGCGTAGCCAAAGGCGAGATCGTCGCGATCGTCGGCCGGAGCGGATCCGGCAAGTCGACGCTGCTCAACCTGATGTCCGGCTATATTCGGCCGACGGCGGGGGAGATCCAAGTGATGGGGCGCAACGTGACCAAGCTGGACGAGGGGGGATGGGCTGATTTTCGCTTGGCCCATTACGGCTTTATTTTTCAAAACTTCCAATTGATCTCCAGCATGACCGCCTACGAGAACGTGGAGCTGCCGCTGGTGCTGAAAGGAATCGGCAAGGCCGAGCGTCATAAGCGCGTGATGAAGCTGCTGGAGAGCGTCGATATCGCGTCGTTCGCCGGCCATTACCCGAGCGAGCTGTCCGGCGGGCAGCAGCAGCGGGTATCGGTGGCGCGCGCTTTGATCCTGGAGCCTCCGATCGTCCTGGCGGACGAGCCGTCCGGCAGTCTCGACAGCGAGAACGAGAAGGCGCTGCTCACGATGATCAAGCAGCTTAATCATGAACTCGGCATTACGTTCGTCATCATTACGCATGACGACCAAGTGGCCTCCGTCGCCCATCGCACGATCCGTCTTCAAGACGGCAGGCTGGTGCGGGATTTCTCCAGCCAAGCGAAGGTTGAGACGGCGGACTTGATTCAAGTACAAGATTTGCAAGGAACAGGGGGGCGCGAGCGATGAAATTCGGAGATCAGCTAAGATTCGTCCGGCAAAACATGAAGCGCAACAAAACCCGCCTCTTTATGACCGTTCTGGCGACGGCCATGGGCTGCGCGTTCTTGACGGTGCTGGCTTCCGTCGGCTTCGGCTTGCAGCAGAGCATGGTAGAGGAGATTACGGGGGACCGGCTCGTGACGGAAATTTCGATTTATGATAAGAACCCGGAGAAGTTCGAGACGCAGGGCATTCAGAACGGAGACATTGACTACTTCAAGAAGCTTCCGAACGTCAAAGCCGTGACGTATCGCAACACGATCGGCTCCTATCTGGAGCCTAGCGTGGACGGCGTCGCCGCGGAGGTCAACCGAAGCGTCAGCGTGGACTTCGAGGCGGAGAAACAAGCCGGCTTCAAGCTTAGCGCGGGCCGACTTCCGGAGGGTCCGAACGAGATCGTCGTCGGCTATCATATTCGCGAAGAACAGCCGGTTGAAGGGCAACCGCTGGCCGAGCTGCCGGATGCCGCCGAGTGGCTGGGCAAGACGATGCAGTTCCAGGTTAGCTATTATGCGGACGGCGAGCTGGCGAAGAAACCGCTCGAGGCCGTTATCGTGGGCGTAGCGGAAATGCCGACCAGAGAGTGGAATCACGACAAGGATGTGTATATGGGGGAAGAGTTGCTTGCCCAGATCGAAAGCATCACCGGCACGCAGCTGGGGCAGCTGCCGTACTTCGAAGCGACGCCTACGAAGGAACAGATCGAGGAAGCGATGGCTAGCATTCCGGCGCCGACCGGCGAGCGTCAATTCCAGGAAGTGGCCGTCCTGGCGGATGATGCTTCCAAGGTTAAAGGGCTTGCGGAGACGATTCGGGAGAAAGGGTACTTTAACCACTCCATCGCGGACGAACTCAAACAAGTAAACATGCTCTTCACCATCATGAAGATCGGTTTGATCTTCGTCGGCACGATCGCCGTTCTCATCGCATCCATCGGCATCTTCAACACGATGACCATGGCGGTGACCGAACGGGCGCAGGATATCGGCATCATGAAAGCGATCGGCGCGCATCCGTCCGTCATCCGGCGCGTGTTCCTGCTCGAAAGCGGCTTGATCGGCGTGTTCGGCGCGATCATCGGTACCTTGGTGTCGTATGGAATCTCCATCGCGGTGAACGGCGGTCTGCCGATCGTAATCAAGATGTTTATGGAAGAGGAGCTGCCGGCGGACTTCCGCTTCTCGGTTATTCCTCCGTTCCTGGCGGTCCTGACCTTTGTCATCGCGCTGGTCGTCGCGCTGGTATCGGGGCAGCGTCCCGCAAGAAGAGCGACGCGGATCGACGTGCTCAGCGCGCTGCGGAGAGAGGTTTAACCTATCGGACATGCACGTTGCGAAATGCATTGACCAGTGTGGTCAATGGTAGTAGAATAGGCATTGACCACACTGGTCAATGCCTAGAGGACTCCAATTGTTCGACAAGTTCTTGAATATCGACGAAGAGAAGCGGCAGCGCGTCATCAACGCGGCGCTCAAGGTGTTCGCGGCTCGTGGCTACGTTGCCGCTTCGACCAACGAGATCGCCCGGGAAGCGGGCATCTCCAAGGGATTGCTGTTTCATTATTTTACGAGCAAGAAGGATCTGTACCTGTACCTGTACGACTACGCGGTCACGCTGCTGACCGAGACCGTCGAGCGAATCGTCGATTTCGGCGAACGCGATTACTTCGAACGGTTGAAGCAGATCGCGAGCGTGAAGCTGTCGGTGCTGAACGAGCATCCCGATCTGTTGGGCTTCCAGAAGACGATCTTCTTCGAGGATAACGCCGAGGTTAGCGCGGAGCTGAAGACTCGCAGCAAGGAGATCGCGGAAAGCGCGTATTACCGGTTGCTCGCCGACATCGACAAAAGCAAGTTCAGGCCGGACATCGATGCCGACCGGGCGATCGGCGTCATGTTGTGGGCGCTCGAGGGCATGGGCGAGGCGGAGCGCGCGAAGCATAAGGCGCTTGGGACCGAGCTGGACGTTCCCCATCTGATGGAAGAGTTCGACAAGTATTTGGCTTTGTTCAGAACCAGCTTCTATCGACAGTAACAGTGAATGATCGGCCGGATGACCGCGCCGCCGGACGGGGCGCGGGTCAAGTCAAAGGAGGCGTGAGGCATGGCTGAGATCGAGTTGAACGGACTGACCAAAACGTACGGCGGCGCAAGGGGAATTACCGATCTGACCTTCAAGGTGGAGGCAGGAGAGATCTTCGGTTTCATCGGGCCTAACGGCGCGGGCAAATCCACGACGATTCGCACGATGCTGGGTCTGATTCGTCCTACGAGCGGCAGCGCCAAGATTTTCGGAAGGGACTGCATCGCGGACGGGGCCGAGATTAAGCGCGAGATCGGCTACTTGCCATCGGAAGTGTTCTATTACGACAACATGCGCGTGAAGGATCTGCTGAACTATTCGGCCAGCTTCTACAAGAAGGACTGCAAGGCGCGGATAAAGGAGCTCGCGGAGCGGATGGAGCTGGATTTGGGCAAAAAAATCGACGACCTGTCCCTCGGGAACAAAAAGAAGGTCGGAATCGTGCAAGGCTTGCTGCATTCGCCTAAGCTGATCATTCTCGACGAGCCGACCAGCGGCCTGGACCCGCTCATGCAACAGCGATTCTTCGAGCTGCTCGAAGAGGAGAACGCGCGCGGCGCGACGATTCTGTTCTCGTCGCATATTCTGAGCGAAGTGCAGCGGCTCTGCGACAGGGTGGCGATCATCAAGGAAGGCCGGCTGATGGCGCTCGAGAAAATCAGCGATTTGCGGGAGAACACGTACAAACGGTTCAAATTGCAAACGGCGTCCCGCCTCGCCGAAGCGGACTTCCGCTTGCCGGGATTAACCGAATGGAAGCAGGAAGAAGGCGGCGTCAGCTTTCTCTACAAGGGCAACATCAATGCCATGACTAGGCGGATAGCTGAGCTGGAGCTGCTTAATCTTTGGGTGGAGGAGCCTGACCTGGAGGAGATCTTCATGCATTACTACGTGAAGGAGGCGTGATGATTCATGAATATGTGGCTGCATGAGCTCAAAGCTTATCGTAACTCCACGCTGATCTGGACGAGTTCCATGACCTTGCTTGTCCTGATGATGTTGTCGATCTATCCGTCCTTCGCG
>JAQSXN010000315.1 GCA_029256665.1 Paenibacillus sp. | reverse complement strand
GGAGGAGGGGGAGTCGTCTTGCCAAGGTATTCCAGAGTGTTCAGGAGATTCCTCGTTTCGTATCTCATCATCCTGATCATTCCCAGCATCGCGGGATATATGTCGTATCAGACCGCCATCAACGTAACGGAATCCGTCTCCATCGAGAACGGCGTGACGCAGCTTCAGAAGGGCAAGGAATTGCTGGAACGCCGAATGGCCGAGGTGGAAGGGTTCACGAGGCAGCTCGCCATCAATCAGGATTTGTCCAGACTCATGAACGAGAACGGCACGGGCGGGCAATCGAACGTATACGGCATATGGAAAATGATGAAGGACGTGTTGACGTTCGGACAGACGAACGACTTTTTGAAGCAATTTTACGTGTATTTAAGCAATTACGACGTCGTGCTGACGCCGGGCTCGGCTTACTTCCGACCGGAGCATTATTACGAGAATTATAATTACCCGGGCATGCCGTTCGACGAGTGGAAGAGCAGCGTGCTGCAAAAGACGCATCGCAGCGAGATCATGGCGCTTAGACCTTTTATGGAAAACAAGACCGAAACGTCGGTCGTGACGTATATGCAGTCGCTTCCGCTGGATAGCTTCAATGGATCTTCGCCGGCGGTCGCCGTCGTGCTGATCGATCAGAAAATGATCACCGACCCGCTCTCCGGCCTGACGGACCGGTATGGCGGCTGGATCCACATCGCCGACGCGGAAGGCCATACGGTCGGCCTGCGCGGAGCGGACGAAGAGCAAGTCGCGTCGTTGGCGACGGACAAGAGCTTCGACGGCGGTAAGCTAAGCCAATTTTACGAAGACGATTTGGTCATTACGATCAAGTCGGACACGACGGGCTGGGTGTACCGCGCGGGCATTCCGAAGGCCGTGCTGATGGAAAGCGCCAACCAAATCAAATGGATCTCGTGGACGGTGACTGGCATCGCCTTGTTCGTCGGACTGCTCGTAGGCTTGCTGCTATCGTACCGGAACAGCGCGCCAATCATTCGCATTCTTGGCGTCATGAAGGAGCAGTTCGGGCCCGCTCAAGAGGATCCCGCCCATCGCAACGAATTCGACTTCCTGCACGGCAATATCGCGCAAATGCTGACGCAGCACAAGCGGCTGGAGGCGGAGCTGCATCGTCAGGGGCCGCTCGTGCGCGACGCTTTCTTCAAGCGGCTGCTTGCGGGCGAGTTCCAGACCCGGGACGAGATTATCGCCGCGGCCGTCCAGTCGAACGCGGGATTAAACGGCGACGTGGGCTTCGTCGGCATCCTGCAAGTGAACGGTTATCCGCTGCTCGACAACGTCGAGGTGCTCCACGAGCTGAACGCCGCAAGGTTGATTTTGAAGCAGGCGCTGATCGACTCCGGAAGCTCCGTCCGCATGACGGATACCGGCTCGGACAAAATCGTGTTTCTGTTCGCCTATCCGGATCCGGAGGCGGCGGCCGGCATTGGCAAGGACGAGGTGGCGGGGACGCTGGAGCGCGTATCCCGCATCGCGTTCGAGGAATTCCGCATCTCGGTTACGGTCGCGCTCGGCGGAATGTTCCGGACCGTTACGGAAGTCAGCCAATCTTACGAGCAGGCGAAGGGCACGCTGGACGTGGCCGTTCATCAGAACCGCAAAGAGCTGACATGGTTCGAGGATACGAGGCACGAAAGCGCGACCTATCACTACCCGCTGGAGCTGGAGCTTCGGCTGATCGGCACGGTGCGCGCTGGAGAGCTGGAGGAGGCCAGACGCATCCTGGGGTCGATCGTGGCGCAGAATACGGAGCAGCGGGAGCTTTCTTACGAGATGAAGGGCCAGCTGGCGGGGGAGATGAAAGGAACGTTCCTGAAGCTGCTCGACCAGAAGGTGTTCATGGAGGCGGAATCGTTCGAGGAAACCAAAAACCGGATCATCGCGATCCAGCCATCCGAACCTCTGGACATCATACGGGAGGAACTGGACGGCGTCATGGTTACGTTATGCGAGGTCGTGCGCAGCCGAAAGAACGACAGCCATATGCGTACGATCGAAGCGATCAAAGCTTACGTGCAATCGGCATACGGCGATTCCGCGCTTACGTTGTATCGGGTTGCGGAGCAGGTGGAACGTCCGGAGAAATATATTTCGCAGCTGTTCAAGGAAGTAACGGGCGTCAACTTATCGGATTACCTGGAGAATGTTAGAATGGAACAAGCATCGATATTGCTGAAGCGCGAGGCGCTGACCGTCGACGAGATCGCCGCGAAGGTGGGCTACAACAGCTCGCATTCCTTCCGAAGGGCGTTTAAACGCGTGACGGGCGTGTCGCCAAGCGTGTTCAGACAATCCGCATTGGACGGTTAGGGGGAAGAAGCGTGAGAACCGCCAGTATCGCATACCACCACTCAAGGCTTGTTACGGCCGCCGCGGTTCTCGTGCTCGCGCTTGTTCTCGGCGCTTGCTCGTCGACGGAGCCGGATGCCGCCGTCGACGGGGCGGAAGCAGGCGCGCCGATTCCCGTTCGCGTGTTCGCCCAGCAGGAGCCGTCGGGCGATCTGGAGACCAACGATTTCACGAAGGAGCTGGAGGGACGATTCAACGTCAAATTCGAATGGAACGCGGTGGCGTCGGCCGGCGCCAAAGAGAAGCGCCAAATTTCGTTGGCCGGCGGCGACTATCCCGATGCGTACATTCTGACGACGTACGTCGACCAATTCTCCCAGGCGGACGTGCTTCGTTACGGCAAGCAAGGCGTATTCGTGCCGCTCAACGAGCTGATCGACGAATACGCGCCGAATATCAAGGCGGCGATGGCGGAGAACCGGGCGCTGCGTGCGTTCAATACGGCTCCGGACGGCAATATTTACGGCTTGGTGGGGTATAGCGAATGTTACCACTGCTCCTATCCCAACAAATTGTGGATCAATACGGCTTGGCTCGAAGCGTTGAAGCTGGACATGCCGAAGACGACGGAGCAATTCAGGGACGTGCTGCGCGCGTTCAAGACGAGGGATCCCAACGGAAACGGCAAGGCGGACGAAATACCGCTCAGCGGCTCCATCGAGGACTTCGGGGTGCGGGTCGTGCCGTTCTTGATGAACGGGTTCATCTATGACGACGACAGCAGCTACCTTCGGCTAATAGACGGCAAGGTGAGCATGGCCGTCGATAAGCCGGAATGGCGGGAGGGGCTTGCGTATATCAAGTCGCTGTACGACGAAGGGCTGCTTGATCCCGGCGCGTTCACGCAGAACGCCGTCGCCTTCAAGCAGATCGGCGAGAACGCGGACGCTCCGATTCTCGGAGCGGGCGCCGCCATGCATCCCGATATTTTCGTCAACACGGGGCCGGGCAACACGCGGGGGAAGGACTACAACCCGCTGCCGCCGCTGCAGGGGCCGCATGCTTCTTACGCCACGCACGTGAACATCGGCGTAACGCCGGGCGCCAAGTTCGTCATCACGAACAAAGCCAGCAAGGAAGCGCAAATCGCGCTTATTCGTATGGTGGACTACATGTATACGCCGGAAGGGCAAGCCTTCGCCGAAACGGGCAAGGAGGGCGTGGACTGGCGGAAGCCGCTGCCGGGCGAGCAGGCGCTAAACCCGGAGCTTGAGCCAAGGTTCGCGCGAATTCCGGTCGAGAGCGGCAAGAAGTCCAACAACTCCGGGTGGAGCGGCATGGGCCACTTCTATATGCCCAAGGACTACCGCGACAGCTGGGTGCAGGGCACGGATATTTACGCGCCGGACGGCTATGAACGCAGGCTGATGGAAGCGACGAAGCTGTACGAAGGGTATGAGCCCGAGCAGGTGCTGGCGGCGGAGTCGCTATGGATCGAGCCGGAGGTCGCGGACGAGATTAATTACTTGCAGCTAGGCATTCGGAATTACGTCGAAGAAAACGCGCTTCAGTTCATAACGGGCAACAAACATCTGGAAGAGGATTGGGAGGCTTACGTGAACGGGCTCAAGGAGCTTGGCGCTGACCGGTATGTGGAGATCATGCAGCGGGCGTACGATGGAGCGGCTCGTTAGCAGGCGGGAGGCGCCGAAGCAAGGGAAGAGGGTTGACCCGCTTTGAGGTTTCGTGTTAGGGTACTTCCTATACGCATGCCACGGGGCATGAAGGAGGATGAAGAGATGCCGGAAGTTGTAGATGATATCGTGAACCTGCCATTCCATACGCAAGGCGACAAACATGCAGGCATGGTTCACCAAATAACGTTACGGCTACCGGAGCTTTATCCTTCCATGACGAGATCCGCCTATCGGTGAACGACGCCGAGCGGCGTTGTTTCCCGTTCCTTTGGACGATAGAGAGCGCTCAAAGCACCGGCTTGCCGGTGCTTTTTTTTGTGCTGCTTTTCTCCGGCGCCAGAGGGAGAGAATAATGAACAAGCGGAACAAATACGAGAAAATACGGGATGTCATTACGCGCGCGCGGCAGCCCGGCTACAGATATAAACAAATTACGGATTCGATTTTCAAGCAGGGAATAAGCGAGTATAGCGCAATGGCGGCGGTTCCGAAGGGTTTGCGGGACGAGCTTGCCCGCGAGCTCGGCAACGGCGTATGCGGCTTGGAGCCGGTGGCCGAGATCGCTTCGAGGCAAGCGAACCGGCTGCTATTCGGCATTGCGGGAGGAGAGAGGGTCGAGGCGGTCCGGTTGAGCTACGAACGGGGATGGGATTCGTATTGCATCTCCTCCCAATGCGGTTGCGGCTTCGGCTGCACGTTTTGCGCAACAGGCAAGCTGGGGCTGAAACGGAATTTGACCGCCGATGAAATAACCGACCAGCTGCTCTACTTTCGACTGCAAGGGCATGTGCTGGACAGCGTCTCCTTCATGGGAATGGGAGAGGCGCTTGCAAATCCGCATCTTTTCGAAGCGTTGTCGATTCTTACGGATCCTCAGCTCTTCGGTCTGGGCCATAGGAGGATTACGATATCCACGATCGGCATCGTGCCCGCCATGCGCCGGCTTCGGGAGGAATTCCCGCAGATCAATCTGACGTTCTCGCTGCATTCCCCGTTCCCCGATCAGCGAAGCGAGCTGATGCCGATCAATAACCGTTTCCCGCTAAGCGAGGTGATGCAAGAGCTTGATCTCCATATTCGGCAAACGGGCAGGAAGGCGTACATCGCGTACATTATGCTTAAGGGGGTTAACGACTCCCCCGAACACGCGGGGGCCGTAGCCGACCTGATCAAGGGGAAGGGGTTGCTCGAGCATCTTTACCACCTGAACCTAATCCCCTACAATGCGACGGACGGGGGCGAGCGGCACTACGGACAGTCCGAACGGGAGAGCATTCGGCAATTCGTTCGGATTCTTAAGGGCAGGGGCGTGCACGTCACCGTCAGAACCCAGTTCGGTTCGGATATCGGCGCGGGCTGCGGCCAGCTGTACGGATCGAGTTAAGATGTGTTCGAGATTGCAGGCATAAGAAGGAAATCGGTTCCTAGTCGGTACGGACACACGTGACTCTATTTGACCGAAAATCCAACTTTGTGATTTCTTGCGGACGCCAGCGGCCTTATTTGACCAATAAAGCTCTTATTGGCAAGGCAAACAAGCAAATAAAGTCTCCTGTGTCCGTTACAATTCCGAACCGTCTAAATATAACGAAATAGCGACCGTGGTGTCCGTTAGGGGCTAGGGGATGAGCACGTGGGCGTCTGCCGTACAGCTAGAGTGAAGGGGGATGCGTTTGCTTACGGTCTGAGTACAGCTAGAGGCACAGGGGATGCACATGTTGCGGTCTGCCATACAGCGAGAGGCACTGGGGATGCACATGTTGCGTTCTGCCGTACAGCTGTCATGGACCATACCGCGCGCACATCCTGACGTCATGCCGATAAACGAACGCGCGG
>JAQSXN010000314.1 GCA_029256665.1 Paenibacillus sp. | reverse complement strand
CCGCCGAAAGGCACCAGCAAGCCCGTCACCCAGCTTCCGTCCCTTTTGTCCAGCAAATACATCAGCGGCAAATAGCTGACGCAGCCGAACGGTATGATGAACGTAAAAAATCGGGTGACCCACTTCTCGTAAATCGTGAGCGGATATTGCGCCATCTCGCGGCCGCCGTCGGTAAAAACGTTCGCCACTTCAAGCGCCTGAACCGTCCAGAAGCAGAACGTCGCCGCTAGTATGAAGATGCCGGTAAAAATAAATACGCCGTTCAGAACCATAAAAAACAACGTCAGCGCTTTGGGGACCGTCCAGATTTGCGGCAAATTCGAGATGGACCAAATCAATACGATGGTGCTCTGCATCAGCCGTCCGATTCTCGTAAATTCGAACTTTGACCCAAGCACCTGCACGACCGTGCTTCTGGGCCGAACCAGCAGCCGGTCGAAGTCGCCTCCCGCCACGAGGCTGGAGAACGCGTCGAAGCCCCTCGCGAAACATTCGCTAAGCGAGAACGACAAATGAATGACCGCAAAACATAACGTCACCTCGAAGAAGCTCCAGCC
This sequence comes from Paenibacillus sp., assembly GCA_029256665.1. Lineage (GTDB taxonomy): Bacteria > Bacillota > Bacilli > Paenibacillales > Paenibacillaceae > Pristimantibacillus. The sequence continues at coordinate 4,959 of JAQSXN010000314.1, read as the reverse complement.
CTCCAGCTGTCCGAATCGCTCGAACATAAAATACAACCCGCCGAAAACCATGAACGGGATAAAAAATTGGCCGACGCTGAGCAGCATAAACGACATCCGGTACTGCAGCTGCGACTTGAGATGAATGCTTAAATAACGAAAATATAATGACATGTCGGTTAACCTCCCTGCACGACGACGTTGCGCAGCGCCCTGCGCATCAGCCATAACCCGATGGCGGCCAGCGTAATAATCCAGCCCAGCTGAATGCAGAGTCCTAGAATCGCATCGACTTTTGGAATATGGCCCGAGTACACCCGGAACGGGAAATCCGTCGTCCAGCGGAACGGCAAGGCATACGCGATTCTTTGCAGCCAGTCCGGCATAAGCGGCACGGGAATGACCATGCCCGCGAGAAACTCGCCCGCGACCGAAATCATCAGGATCGAGCCGGTAGGCGACATCGTCCAAAAGACGGAGATATAGATCATCATGGAGATCGCTACGATCAGCGTCAATCCTAGAATAAGAGCCGCGGCAAACAGCAAAAACGCGCCCGCGTCGGGCGGCAAGCTCATCCGGTAAGGCTCCGGCAGCAGGAAAACAATGATCATAATCGGGAAACAGCGCAATACGCAGCTTGCCACTCGTTGCGCCATCAGCTTCGCGAACCAAAAGGGATACAAGCCGAGAGGCCTGCACAACTCGTAAGCGATATTGCCGCTCGTGATCATGGCGAACAGCTCGTTGTCGCGGAACCACAGCATGATCAAGGAAATAAACATTTGTTGGAGCCACACGTACGTAATCAAATCCTGAAGGGAGATCGGTGCGGAATCCCCGCCGCTCTTGTAGAACGCCGCGAAGATCATGATGAAGACGAAACCGAAGAATAACTGGGTAGCCATGCCCGCGAACGCCGCGGCGCGGTATTGCATGCCGTTAATGAAACGAAGCCGCCAAATCGATGCGTATGCCCTCATACTTGATGCTCCTCGTACAGCTCGACGATCATCTCGTCGATGTCCTTGGAGTCGACGGAGATGTCGAGCAGCTCCACCGTCTTCGATAGCTGGGCGATAACGTCGGAGAGTACGACCCGCTCCGTATCGAAGCTGTATACGGCTCGCTCCTCCGACCATTCCAGCCGGTTCGCGCCTTCGATCTCGACCGGCGCTCCTCCGTATGCGCGGTAATCTGCCGTGACGGTTCTGCCGGTGCCGAATCTCCCGCGCAGCTCCTCCAGCGAGCCGTCGTAGAGAAGAGTGCCTTTGCCGATCATCAGAATGCGGTCCGCGAGCGCCTCGATGTCGCTCATGTCGTGCGTGGTCAGGATGACGGTCACGCCGCGCTCCCGATTGATTCTGCGAATGAATTGCCTGACCGCCAGCTTGCTGACCGCGTCCAGTCCGATCGTCGGTTCGTCCAGGAACAACAGCTTGGGGCTATGCAGCAGCGACGCCGCAATCTCGCAGCGCATCCGCTGGCCCAGACTGAGCTGCCTTACCGGAACGCCGAGCAAGTCGCCCAAAGCCAGCATTTCCGTCAGATGTTCCAGATTCTCCTTGTACATCTCCTCCGGGATCCGGTAGATGTCCCGCAGCAGCTCGAAGGAGTCGATGACCGGCACATCCCACCATAGCTGCGACCGTTGTCCGAACACGACGCCGATATGGCGAACGTAGTCCGTCCTCTCCTTCCAAGGCGTGTACCCCATGATGGAGCAGGTTCCGCCGTCCGGCACCAGAATGCCGCTCATCACTTTAATCGTTGTCGACTTGCCGGCGCCGTTGGGCCCGATGTACCCGACGATTTCCCCTTCGTTTACCGTAAAGGAGATGTCCTTGAGCGCTTCCACGATCCGGTGCTTCCGCACGAATAGCGCTTTCATCGCCGGGAGCAGACCGGCCGTCCGCTCGGCGACCTTAAAGCTTTTGCCGATGCCGTTTAACTGAATAATGCCGTTTTCCATGGGATTGTCGTTATCCTCCTATTAGAGTCGGAAGAAGAATATAGCTTAATCGGCTGGAGTTGTAAAGAGGAAATTGCAAAAACGCGGCAAGGCGACGCTAAGGACGTTAATCATGTCCATGCGTCGCCTTGTATCTTCGATTTCAATCACACCGGTCCGGGTCGTCATGCCGTCATCTCGTCATTGCGCGTTATTCGTCCTCGTCCCTTTTCACGGCCACATGGATATGAACGTTGTCCTCGTAGAACACCCAGTCGAAGCCGGCATCCACGGCCAACTGCCCCAGGCGGCCGAGCTTCTTGCCATCCTTGTCGCTGACGGTAAGATCCGCGCCGCGCCCCTCGTAATGGGTGCTGTAGTCGTTGTGCTCGCCGTTTTCGTCCCAACATTCCGTTACCCGAAGCTTCTTGCCCGGCCATTCGTCCTTGACGAGCTTGGCCAGCTCGTTCATCTTCTCGTCCATGCGCTTCGACATCATCTTATCCGCCCCGGTGCCCTCCTCATCCTTGAAGACGATATCTTCATTCGTATTCTCCACGAGCGTATCGAATTCCGGCGTGCCCCGCACGATCTTCGCCGTAATCGCGCCGACGACGTCCTTCTCGGATTCGTTCGGCACCTTTTCTTTGAGCTTCAACACCTTTTTCTCCGGCTCCGGCGCCGGCATCGACGGCCCAGGACTTGCCGCCGGTATGCCCGTCACCTTTTCGCTATTGACTAGCGCCGCTTGGGTCAGAACGCCTTCGCTTTTGCCAAGCGCCTTTGGCAGCGCGTCACTCATGGGTTTCTCCCGTCGCGGCGACAGCGACAACAGGCGGATAATATAGCTTGGCATATATTTCCGCCGCTTCCCGATCCCGCGCTGTTAAGATGCGCTGCGCGGCGTTTTCGCGTTGCTCTCGTTCGCTCAGCAGATCGTTCTCCAGCTTTTTCGCCCGGATCGTCTCCCGCTGAAGCTGCTCCGAATAGTCGTCGAGCGCGTTGCCTTGACCAAGCAACGCCTCGACAATGATGCCTTCGGTTCGCATCACGTGTTTGGTCGCGGCCGTAATAATGCCCTGCACCCGGATCTCCGTTCCCGAAGCATCGTCTTTGTACGTCGAAGCGTAATCCTTCTTGACGCGAAGATAGTTGGAGTACGCCACGTCTTTGCCTTCGGCGTCCTTCATGACGACATCCTCGACAAAGCTATGATGGCGATCCTTGTAATCGAATACGTTGATGAGCTGGTGCAGAATCGCTTTGCGCACGACGGCCCTTTTGTCGGGAACGATCGTATCCGTTAGAAGCGCGTCCAGCTGCGGCAGCGTCACTTCCCTGTACCTCGGCTCTTCTTTTCCGTTCACGATATCGATGCTGAAGTACCCGATTCGCACGTCGGTCAGGTGCAGCAGCGTAATAAACTCCTGGTTCATTTGCCTGAATACGAAATTAAGCGTTCGGCCGACGTTAATGTTCTCGATGTCCCTGACGATCGCGGATTCCTCGGTTGTCGTCGTTTTTTGTTCGTAGCTGGTATTCACCTGCAGATGACGGTTGGAAGAAGCTTTCGCCACATGCTTCTGCACGGCGTTCGACATGTTTTTGGCGAACTCCTCCCGCGCGCCGTTCGTCCCTCCGCTCACCTCGCCGTTGATGGACGCGCTGCCGAAGCCCCAGCTTGCCTTGGCTTCCGCGCTGACCCGGTACTTAAAGCTTTCATCGTAGCCTTGCCGATCCGATTGTTCGTTCGCCATCGATTTCTCCAAATCCACGGCGCTTTCGTCCGTAAAAGAGTCCACGACGCTCGACGCGTTTTTGGATGTGACCTCGTCTTGCGTATAGCTTTTGACGCTGATCGTCGTCTTCTCGCCGGGCAGCAGCGAGAACGTCTTAAGCGTTCTACCCGCCCCATAGTTGCCGAGATAGGAGGAAAGCTGATACTGCTCCACGATGATAAGCCTCTTGAGCCGCGAGACGATTTCCGGCATCACGACGATTTTGATCGCCACGGTCGATATCGTATAATTGCCCGCCCGGTCCGTCGTCTTGGCCTGTATAACCTGAAGTCCCGGCACTTTCATCAATAAGTTGCCCTTCCACTCCGACCAATCGCCTTCCGACTTGGGCTGCGTCTCCACCCATACCGGATTGGCGCCCCAGCTGAGTTCGACCTTGCGAATGCCGTTTTCGTCCTGGGCGGTGCCTCGCACCTCTACCATCGCGCCGTTTAGTTCCGTCCCCGTAAACTCCGCGTTGGCCAGCGGCGTCGCGATCGTTATTCGGGGGACGACCGTATCGACATGGAGCGTCAGGCTATGCTGACCGACGTTGTTGTTGCCGTCCGTCGCCCGCGCGATTAAGGTATGGGCGCCAGGTGCGAGCGAGATCGTCTTCGACCAGTTCGCCCATCCGTTGCCCGTATCGACCTGAACGGGCGCCAAGCCGTCTACGATCAGCTCCACCTTCGTCAGCAGCCTATTATCCGACGCCGTGCCCTCTACCTTAAACGTAATCGGATTGCTGGCGCCGGGCAGCAATTGACCGGGCGTCGGCGACACGATCGTTACGACCGGAACGGTCGTATCGGGCTGAGGCGCGATCGCGATCGTCACGTTGATTTGCCGGAAAGCGGTCGTTCCGCCCGAATGCGTCGCTCTCGCGGAGAGCTTGAGCGCTCCTGGCGTCGACACGACCACATTGGCAAGCGTCCATGTTCCGCCGGACAAGGCCGCAGTCTGGTAAGCGCCGCCGCCGACCTGCACCTCGACCTTCCGAATGGAGCCGCCGCCGGACAAAACGGACGCGGTGCCCGAAATAGTCATCGTTGCGCCGGTATATGGCCCGTTGATCGTGCTCCCTGCCGCCGGCGACGCGATATCCACCGAAATCTCGATTGGGATCGGCTCCGGATCCGGATCGGGATCCGGGTCTTCGATCGGCCGCATCGACACGATAGGAGATTCCTCGGCGAACGAATCGTATTCCAGCTCGCGCGCCGTCGTCGTGGAGAGGTAAGGCTCGCCTCC
>JAQSXN010000313.1 GCA_029256665.1 Paenibacillus sp. | reverse complement strand
TCCCCCAGAACCCTTTTGCGATTTTATACTCTTTGAACGCAAGCATCAGGCCCGACATCGGCGCATACTTGAAGAGAAGAACGAGCGTCAACGGAATGAGCAACAGCGCGTAGAGCTGCCAGTCCCGGCGAAGATAATGGAAAATCCCCCGTTTTGTGACTGCATACCTTAAGGAAGCGGTTGAATGTTCCACCTCCGCAGTTCCTCCAGCTTTCAAAGTCTCACCTCCTTTGGACCAGACGTTGCCGGTCGCAATCTTACTGCGGACCGCTCCGGGATTGCACTTATCATAGCGCTTACATTTTGCGGCGGTAAATCATAAGGTTTGATCATCGCTACTCACTTTTGATCTTTTCCTTGCCGCTGCGCGCTTTCCCGGCCGTATGATGATCAAATGTGATAGGTTTTAGCAAAAGTTAAGCTGCCTGCCTCATGCCATTCTTGCCGAGGCGGCAGCTATTGATCGGGGTTTAAGACGTCCGGCACTTCGAGGCTTTGTAGCCGCTCGGCGGCATACCTTCGAATTTGCGAAAAAAACGGTTGAAGCTCTGCGCGTTATAATAGCCGACATCCAAAGCGATCTGCGCGATGGTAAGGCTGGAATCCAGAAGCAGCTCCTTTGCCTTCTCGATGCGAAGCTGATTGAGATAATCGATCAGGCTTTGACCGGTCACCTCATAAACGATCTTGCGCATGTAGGAATAGCTGATGCCGATTTCCTTCGCCATGTCTTGGAACACGATTTCTTCGCGGTAACGTTCCTGCAAGTATTGGATGATGCGTTCTCCGTGATGATTGGTGCCGCTCTGCGTACGCGCAAGATACTGTACGATTTCCCGGCAAAATTCGTACATGTATTCCTCGAGCTCGTCAAGCGTATCGATTGCCGCAAGCGTGGCGTATAAATTGCCCCTGCCCGCGAATATCCGCGCCGTGCTTACGTTATTTTCTCTCAGATGCTTGATCGTGACGCCCGTTAACTGGTGGTAGACAAACAGAATATTTTCGTAGGAAACATATTCGGCGGAACGAATCTCGTCGCCGATGAGCTTTAATTCCTTCGCGATGCTGTCGAGATCGCCATTGTCGAGAAAGTTGAGCATGCGCCGCTCGCTGTTGGAAGGATAAATATATTTTTTATCCCGGCCATCCTCATCCTTCCCGTACATAATGCCGCCGCTTCCCGCGATCATGCGTTGCTTGATGGCTTCCATCGCCAGGGCGACCCGATCCGAGACCTCCTGCATGTCCTCGGCCGGATCGCTTACGCCAATCGTCGCGGAGTGGTCCAGCAAATCAGCCGCTTTGTCCCGAATCTCGATCAGCGCATCGTGGATGTCCGCGGCGACGCTATTGCGCTCCGTATGACCGTAATTGATCACGAGAACAAAGCAGCCGTCGCCTTGATACACGCAACTCGCGCGTTTCCCGTCCCGGAACAGGCTTTCGCTGTGCGCAATGAGCACATAACGGTGATAGCTTCGCGTCTCGGGGTTGGTCTTGCCCACATAGAAGCGGTAGCGGTCGATGGATATGACAGCCACAAGGAAATGAGGCAACGGAAATATCTCGGCAGCCTGCGGAGTGAGCTCGCCGCGGATCAGTTGATGCACCGCCAAGCTGCGGGCATCCTGTTCGCGAATATGGAGCAGCTCGTTAAGCCCCTCCTCCTCTTCGCGCATGCGTTTAAAGGCCGCGTCCAGATAGGCAAGTTCATTCTTGCTCTTGAACCCCAGATTATCGCGCTTGCGCATCGTGCGGACAAGCTCTCTCGCCGGCTTGGAGACCCACGTCGCCAGCAAGACCGATAGAACGGTTCCGCTCAAAATAATAGCGGCGGTCAACAACATCATATTGCGCTGCATCGCATGCGATCTGGCCATCAATTCGTTAACCGAATTGACGTTCAGGTTGATCCATCCGAATCGGTCCGACTTCGACCACGTGTAGAGCAATCGTTCGCCATCGATCTCGCGGATCGTATAACCTTCCTTCTCGTGTTGCTTTAGAATATCCTTAATGACCGGCTGCTCTCCCGCGCTCTGTTGCAGCATGCTCTTGTCTCCGTGCGAGATAATGACGCCCTCGTTATTCAGCAGCATATACGCTCGATGACCGGCCGCAGACGAGCGGAACGCGTTCTCGATCTGGCTTTCCCTCAAATTAACGACGATCGTCCCGCGCGTCGTGGTCGATAATCGGTTGAGCGGCAGCGCGTAAGAGATGACATCTACGCCCGAATCCAGCTTTCGCGGGTACCAAACGCCGCTGATCCCCCTGTGGCCGTCCAGCGCCTCCTTCAACCATTCGATGGACTCGAACTTCTCCAGCTCCTTGATGCCATGATCGGTCGACACCACGTAATCCGAATCGCCGAGATGGAAGAAGGAGGATTGCACCTCGTCGCCCAGGCGATTCAGATTCAGCAATTGCAGCAATACGGCTCTTGCGTTGCTGACCGTATGAAAGCTTGAATTCAGCTCCTTGAACGTCTCGTACGGACGAATCCGATCGAAAATATGGGTTGCCGTCAAGCGCACAGTATTCTGGGTCAAGTTGTTCAGCGCGCTCTCGTTCAGCTTGCGGCTTGCGTTTAATTCGGCAAGCGACGATTCCGCGATGGCTTGTTCGGAATTCTGCAACGTCTGCTCCCCGCTGTACCAGGTTAAGATCGCCGTCGGAACGGCCATGACGCAGAATAAGATCACGATAAGCTGCAGCATCATAGGTGTACGCTTCATATTGTCCCCCCCATGAATTTTGTTCCTTTTCGTTCGAAAGTAAACGCTTACAATAATATGAATGGCAGTCTCTCTTTTTTGTCTCGAGCCTGCGCTGCGTACGACTACCATTATCTTACAACCCCCTGTCGGAGGAGGACAATATAAGATTTATGCAAGAACATATAATAATTGTGCGTGTTCAAAAAGTTGATTTTCAGTACCGAGAAGGTTGGATGAAGATTAGGGACTGAGGAGCGGAGCGTAGTGGAAGCTACGTGAGCACCGGAAGTCCCGGCTGAATTCAAGATTCGATGTCGAATTTACTTCTCGAGTTACTTCGTAATCAAAATTGGACTTTTTGAACAACCTCTAATTGGGTCATGCCACGCTTACCTTCTATAATATAACGGCGCAAAACCCGTCACCTCTTTAAATACCCTGCCAAAATGCGTCACGCTCCCGAAACCTACCTTCCCCGCGATTTGATTCACCTTCATGGAAGTATGCTCGAGCAGCTTCTTGGCCTCCTTGATCCGGACGCTGTTGACGTACTCCACGAACGAGAAGCCCGTCGCTTCCTTAAAAAATCGGCTCAAATAATAGGGACTGATATAAAACCGGTCCGCCAGCAGATGGAGCGACAGCTCCTCCATATAATGATCGTTAATATATCGGACAATTTCCGAGATGCGATCATGCATCGGACTCGGCGAGGCCGGTACCACTACGGCGTTCTGCCTGAAATGCCTGGAACAAGCGATCAGCAGCTGCAAGGCGAGCGTCCGGGCAAACAGCTCGTAGCCGCTTCGTTTGTCCTGCATTTCCCGCAGCACGGCTTGAGCTAGCGATTCGATCGGCAGACGATCCCGCAAGGACGCGCGAATGATCAGATAATCTTGTTCGAACAAGGGACGAAGCGCTTCCTTGTGGGATCCGTCCGGCGAAAACAACGTTTCGTGAATATTGATAATGAGCCGCTCATGCTTTGGCTGCTCCGCATTGGTCGTGCGATGCAAAATATTCGGCGCGATAATGACGATATCTCCTTCCTCAATGGAGACGGTCCGATCCTGAATAAAAAACTCCCGCTTGCCGCTCATCAAATAATAGCATTCATAGGTGCTATGAAAATGGCTGGACGGCATGTGATGACTTAGCGCTTTCCGGTGGGACACCAGAAAGGTGCCCGTCTTGTTTTCGAAATAAAAATCGCCCACTTCGTTCCTCTCCTCCCATGATCTCTTCATTATATCGCAAGATATAAGAAGAAATAGAGGATATTCGCAAAACATGTACATAATCTAGTGATAAAATTAGCGATACAAGGTGAAACGGCTGTCGCCGTCCTTGGCGGCGCAGCGCGTTACATTCCGAGAAATATAGAGAAAGTATAACAAAATGATATACTTTCCTATATTTTGAGAAAACCTCTATCGAGGCATCTCGAAGAAGAGCGACCGCTTTCAGAGGTAGGTTTTATCGCCAAATAGAATTTCAGTTTTCGATTTCCCGAAAACTTATAAATTCTATTGTGGTAAACGACAGGGAGGTTGTTAATGATGCAGACTTCAACAACGGTTACAAGCCCCATGGAGTGGGCGCAAAAGGCCTGCGAGGCGATAATGGCCAAATTCGAGCCGGCGCAGCTTCCGCCGGACCGGTTTCATTATCATCAAGGGGTCTTTCTGTCCGGGATGGAAAAATGCTGGAGACAAACCGGGGATCAAAAGCTGTACGACTACATGAAAGGGTGGGTCGACAGCCAAATTCTCGAGGACGGCAGCATCAAAAAATTTAAGCCCGACGAGCTGGACGACATTCAGCCCGGCGTGCTGCTGTTCACCCTCTACGAGGAGACGGGCGACGAGCGCTACAAGAAGGCGCTGCATACGCTCGTGCCGCTTCTGAAGTCTTGGCCGACCAACCCGTCGGGCGGATTCTGGCATAAGGGACATTATCCCAACCAAATGTGGCTTGACGGACTGTACATGGCCGGTCCCATCGCTACGCAATTTGCCAAAACCTTCGGCGACTCCGACTATTACGATATGATGGCCTTCCAGGCGATCCTTATGGAGAAGCATACCAAGGACCCGGTCACCGGCTTGCTGTACCACGGCTGGGACGAAACCAAAGAGGCAAACTGGGCCGATCCCGCGACCGGCGTCGCGCCGGAATTCTGGGGCCGCGCGATCGGCTGGTATCCCGTCGCCTTGCTGGAAATGTTCGAATACATGCCGGAGGAGCATCCGGATAAAGCCGCTCTCGTCGCCATATTGCAGGACCTGCTCATTGCCCTGACCCGATATCAAGATGCCGCGACCGGCCTCTGGTATCAAGTCGTCGACAAAGGGGAGCTTCCGGACAATTGGCTGGAAAACTCCTGCACGGCGCTGTACGTGCATGCGATCGCCAAAGCCGTTCGGCTGGGTTATCTGGACGCCAAGTACATGGACCAAGCGTGGAAAGGCTACCAAGGCGTTATCGACACGTTGACGTTCGACGACAACGGCCGCGTCGTCATCGGCAACATTTGCATCGGCACCGGAATCGGCGACTACGCCCACTACATCGCCCGTCCCACCAGCGAGAACGATCTGCACGGAGCGGGCGCCTTTATCCTGATGTGCGCGGAGATGAATCTCGCGGCGAAAACGGTTTAAGCGGATCAATCGAAATATACACGACAGCCTTTGCTTTCGGTGGCTGCACCACAATGCGAGGCCAATGTATGTTGTTTTTATACTACAATCGGCTGTACAAACCGAAAGTCCAACCCGAAGGTTGGACTTTT
>JAQSXN010000312.1 GCA_029256665.1 Paenibacillus sp. | reverse complement strand
GTTTTACAACTCGAAGAGCTGCATCCATAAGTATCCGTTAGAGATTTTGTTGATATTTTGTTGACTCGCCTTGTTCCTTGCATGGTTGGTCGAGCGGCGCGCGTGCCATACTAAGGCTTCAACCTAAGTAAAAGAGGTGCATCGAATGACGAACGAAACTTCGGATAACGAAAAAGCGATCAAAAAAGTAGGGGAATTAATAAAAGGAATCGACATCGCGATGCTCACGACGGTTTCGGAGGAAGGTTTGGTATCGCGTCCCATGAAGACGCAGGACGTCGAGTTTGACGGAGACCTGTGGTTTCTGACCAAAAAAGATACGGGTAAATTTCACGAGTTGCTTCATAACCGGCAAGTCAACGTGGCGTATGCGGACAAATCCTTTGTTTCCATTCGCGGCGAAGCGGAACTCGTGCAGAGCGCCGAGAAGGTGAAGCAATTTTGGAGCCCGGCGTACGAGAAAATGCTGGAAACGACTTACGACGATCCGAACCTCATCCTCATCAAGGTGAAAGCCGAGACGGCCGAATACTGGGATTCCGGCAACAAGTTCAAGTTGATCAAGTTTATGTTCGACAGGCTGCTTGGCAAAAATACGGAAGGTTCGGATCTCAACCTTAACCGGCTCGTGGAGATGAAGTAATCGAGAATGGCCAGCCCGGATAAGGGTTGGCCTATTTTCTTGGCGGAGGCCAAAACGAAATTATTTGCCGCGGCAGGTCCACCTCGGTGTCAAGACGAGCCCAGTCTGCTTATACTGTCATTACGCAAATGGGCATTCGCCCTTATTGGCCCAATCATTCGAACGCAAGGGGCGGCAAGGCTCATGCGGAAGGAGCGATGAGGATGACGCTGGAGTGGATTGCCGCTATCGCGGCGGCGGCTTTCGTCGTATGGGTGGCGGGTACGTTGATCGCGATTCGCGCGTTGCTTGCAAGGATAACAAGGCTGCAAGCGTCGGCGGCGGCCGTGCAGGAGGACGTGCACAGGCTTTCCGGCGAGTTGAGCCAAATTCTGCTGCCGACGGAGTTGGCGGTTCGATCCGTGCAGCAGAACATGGAATCGACCGAGAAACTGTTCCAGGCCGCGCGGCAGGTCGGGGGTACGATCGAAGCGACGACTTCGGCCGTCGAGCGCGTAGCCACGTCTTTATCTCGTTCCGCCGCGGGGCATGCAGACAGAATCGCCAAACGGCGCGAGCTGGATGCGGCGGTGCAGTGGGCGGAGCTGGGCCTCACGGCATGGCAGCTTTGGCAAACAGGCCGCAAGAGCGATCCGGCTGAACCATCGCCAACGACTTCCGACGCCGCAATCTCCAAATGACGTTTGTCTGAATGGTCAGGCCAAGAGGCAGGGAAGCCTAAGAACGAAAGGAGCGACGATCACATGTCAACACGTAAAGGAAACAAAGGATTTTTGTTTGGCGCATTAGCCGGGGGCGTGCTTGGATCCATCGCGGCGCTGCTGTTCGCGCCGAAAGCAGGCAAGGAGCTTCGCCAGGATATCGGCATTCAAGCGCAGAAGGTCGGCGACAAGACGGGCGAGCTCGCAAAAGGAATCGGCACAGGGGCCATCCAGTTGGCCGATCGAACGAAACATGCGGCTAGCCAAATGGCAAGCAACGTAAGAAGCTTCGGCAGGGGCAGGGCCGCCGAAGTGGCAACGATCTCCGGCGTTACGGCCGAAGCTGCGGAAGAACTGGCGACGGGCGTAATCGAGCGGACGTCGGAAACGGCGGAGCAGGTTGCCGAAGCGGTGGAAGAAACGTATGAAGCCGGCGCGGAAGCGGTAGAAGAAACGTATGAAGCCGGCGCGGAAACGGCGGAAGCAACATATGAAGCCGGCGCCCTTGCGGTGGAATCGGCCACGGATGCCGCGGTGGAGGCCGTACGCGACTCCATTGAGCAGCTGGAAGAATATGCAACCGCAAGCGTGGATGTTGACCATAGCAGAGAGCGGTAGGTCCTCGTCAGACGCGCATGGAGCCGAACGTCTATCTTAGGATGGCGTCGTCGGCTCTTTGCCGTGTCCGGAACGGACGCGCCGTTCTTGAACGTTGATCGGTAATGCGATAAGATGTAGGTACGTTTTCGAAGGGTCATTCATATGTTATGGTAATTTTGACCGTAGCTCCTTCATCCCACATCCCAGTCCAAGAAAGCGGTGTGTCTGTGCAACAACCGATAGCCATATTAGATTCAGGCGTTGGCGGTTTAACCGTCGTCAAGGAAGTCATGCGGCAACTGCCGCGCGAGAAAATCATTTACTTCGGCGATACGGCAAGGACGCCTTACGGACCTCGTTCGGCCGACGAAGTGCGCGCTTTCACGCGGGAAATCGTCGATTACCTCATACAATTCCAGCCCAAAATGATTGTAATCGCCTGCAATACGGCGACGGCGGTCGCCTTGTCCGACATTCGTTCGCGCGTAGCCGTGCCCGTCGTCGGGGTCATCAATCCCGGAGCGAGGGCGGCCATCGGTCGAACGGCGACGGGATGGATCGGCGTGATCGGCACCGTCGGCACCATCAATAGCGGCGCGTACGAGAATGCCCTGCGCGAGCTGACGCCGAATGTCCAGGTCATTAGCGAGGCATGCCCGAAATTTGTTCCGCTTGTGGAGCAAGGCAACTTTCGATCCCAAGAAACGTATCAAGTCGTCCGTTCTTCGATCGAGCATTTGCGGCAATACCCCATGGATTGCCTGATTCTCGGCTGCACGCATTATCCGTTCCTGACGGAAACGATTTCCGAGGTGATGGGCAGCGAGGTCGCGCTCATCAGCTCGGCCGACGAGACCGCGCGCGAAATCAGCACCATTTTGCACGAGAATCGCAAGCTGGCCACCAACGACCCTATTCCTGTCCATCAATTTTTCTGCAGCGGCGATCCCTCCATGTTCAAACAAATCGCGCAGCAATGGCTCGGCGAGCAGATCGAATTGACGCCGGTCGTCTGGCAGGTTCCGAACATTAGTTAATCGGCATTCATTCCGTCATTGATCTGGCGACATAAGCTTCGAAGCGGCTCTCTCGCGTTCAACGTTAGGTTGAAACGCGCGGAGCCGTTTTTTTGAAAAATAGGAAAGTAAATCATTTTGCCATACTTTCTCTACATTTCTCGGAATGTAACGCTTCGCCGCCAAGGATGGCTTCAGCCGTTTCACCTTGTCGCGCGCAATTTCCTATAATGGGAGCGCCCGTTGCCGCATACGATGGATAGTAACGATCATGGTTGGCAAAGGAGTGCGGAAGTTGGGAGAGAGCGTTGACGATAATAAGATTTATACGTACGAAATGATGATGGAAGAGTGCCGCCAGCTGGCGATCGGTTATCCCTTTATCGCGGCCGAAAGCATCGGCAGGAGCGTGATGGGGAAGCCGATTTTGGCGCTGCGGTGCGGCTGCGGGCCGAAAGCGCTACATATGAACGCATCGTTCCATGCCAACGAGTGGATTACGTCGGCGCTGCTGATGCGTTTTCTGTCGGAGCTGTCCCACAGCTATGCGACGGGCAGTCCGCTTGGAGGAACGGATGCGGCGAGGTTCTGCAACGAGCTGACGATCTGGGCGGTGCCGATGGTGAATCCCGACGGGGTGGAGCTTGCGCAGCGAGGGGTTCAGCCGACTCATCCTTTATACGGCCAATTGCTTGCTTGGAACGGCGGCGTCGCCGACTTCAGCAGTTGGAAGGGCAATATACGCGGCGTGGATTTGAACGACCAGTTTCCCGCCTATTGGGAAGAGGAGTGCAAGCGGAGGGATGCGACGGGGCCGGCGCCGCGCGATTATCCCGGTCCCTATCCGCTCAGCGAGCCGGAAGCGCAGGCGATGGCGCGCCTCACGGAGAACATCCCGTTCCATGCGGTCATCGCGCTGCATACGCAAGGCAAAGAAATTTATTGGAACTACCGCGATTACGAGCCGGCGGAATCGGAGGAGCTGGCCCTTAGACTGGAGAGAGCAAGCGGCTATCAATCGGTGAAGCTGAGCGGCAGCGACGCGGGCTACAAGGATTGGTTTATTTATCGGTTCAGGCGTCCGGGCTTCACCGTGGAAGCGGGATATGGCGAAAATCCGCTCCCGTACGGTAATTTGGATACGATTTATGCCGAGCTGCGGCCGCTCTTGCTGGAGTCGCTTAAGTTCTGAAGCGGCTGCGGACCGAGCTCCGTCACCCGTCCGCCGCGATGAGCCGGCAAGGTCGGTCGCATGCCGCCGAGCACCCTCCCGCCCGGCAAATTCGTCCGCGCTATGCTATACTATACTGGAACGAACGACAACGCCGCCGGTTGGCGGTCGGGAGGTGCGGGCATGCGCAAATTGCTGTCGCTTAGACATTGGAAGAATACTTTCGTGTTTATATACAAGCTGATCATATCCAAGAAGGTGACCGTTCGGGACAAGCTTGTTTTTCTAATTCCGGTTATCGTTTACTGGGTCATTCCGGACGTCATGCCTTTTATGCCGATTGACGACATAGCTTTTACGATGATTATCGCGGAATGGTTTGCCGTACGGATGGGCAGGAAGTATAATATATCTTGACCTTACGATTGACGGCATATGCTGGCTGGCAACATCGGTACAGGATGCGTCTACGATAATAGAAGGAGCTGTCGGACCATGAATTGCAAAATTTCCCGCAATGCTGCCAAGATGATCAAGCTCGAGCTGGACAAGCCCGAAAACGAAGGAAAACTGCTTCGCGTTTACGTTACGCACGCGCACGGCGACCATGCCCACTACGGCATGGGAATCGACGAGCCGACGGACAATGACGTAGTCGTAGCCACGGATAAGGAAATCGACGTTATTCTGGAGAAGGACAATGCGTTCCTGGACGGCGTCCGCATCGATTACTTCTACGTGCCGGAAGAAGGCTTCGCCGTTACGAATCCTTCGATGGGCAACCACGGAGACCATTAAGCTTCGCCGAGGGCGATAGCGGATGGGAATGATGCGAATGGCTGCAAACGATATTAGAATATGCGACAAATGCAAGCACATGCGAATGAAAAGCGCGATGGCCAAGCTGACGAAGCTGGCGCCGGAGGCCGATATTCAGCAGGTTAGCTGCAAATCCTATTGCGGGCCATGCGCCCGCTACGCCTTCGTATTTATTAACGGCAGATATGTAAAGGGCGCGACGGAAGACGAAGCGATCGAAAAAGCGATGACGTACCTGAAGAAATAATTGATGTCATCCGTCGATGAGGGCAAGAGACAGGGACACGGACGGCTGATGCCGGCGTGTTCCTGTTTCTGTTTGTGGATGTTGGCGAGCAGGGACAGGTGCGAAAAAGGAGGTTGACGGAATGGTGGACGGTATCGGCCGGAGAAGGGGGAAAGCCCCGCGGAAGGGGCTATACATAGCGGGATTAATAACGGCGTTCGTCTATTTGATCGGCGCCGAGCTGATCTGGGTGCCGGCTCCCATCGTGACGGGAGACGGCATGGAGTGGATCGAATGGATCGATTACCTGTATTACGGACTAGCGATCGTGCCCATGTGCTGGCTG
>JAQSXN010000311.1 GCA_029256665.1 Paenibacillus sp. | reverse complement strand
AGCGCCTTCGCCTCGTCATGCAGCGCCACCAGAGCCGACTGGTCGGCTGATTCCGGCGGGAGCGTCGTACCTTCGATCCGCACGTTGTCGATCCCCGTCGTCCAGTTCAGCGTGCCGCCTCCTCCCTTTCTCGTTCCCAGGAAGCGCATCGCTCTTACGTTATCTGCATAAGCGGTGCCCGCGCTCATCGGAATGTCCTCGATCGTCTGCGTGACGCTGCCGTCCGCCAAGCTGGTCAAGGTCAGATCAATCGTCTTCTCGGCGAAATTGATCGTCGTATCGACGTTGACCCATTGGTTCTTCGCGATGGTCATAAACTTGCCGCCTTCCGGAACAGCCGTCGTCCCCGTCCCGTAATCCGGCGCGTAGTGACCCGGGAAATAGCCGATTGTCGAACCCGTGCCGCTTGTCGTATACAAGGTTAGGATCAAGTTTTCGTTCGCGTCTTGCAGCGACAAATGCCCTTCGGACGGGAAGGCCGCGACATTGCCCGCATTCCAGTCAAAGTTCACATGAACGATATCGCCTGCGATCGCATCGAACATACGAAACACCTTTGCACGATGCCCGGAGCCGGAACCGACAACGTTCAACACCTTGTTGCCGTTCAGCTCTGCGACCGTACCCGACATCGTCCCGCCGATCCCGGTCGCGTTCACCATGGCATACTGGACGGCAGTCGGGTCGCCTTCGAAATCTTCCTCATAAAGTCGGTTCTCCGGCTCCGGCTCCGGTTCGCCGATATCCGGATTGATAACGAACGGCGAAAGTCCGAGCTCCATGCCTTTGACCGCTCCCGCTACCAATCCGGCAATGACCTGAGCGCCGTAGCTGCTGAAATGCGTGTTATCGTTAACGCCATTCGGGTATTTCGGGTATTGGCCAGGATTGGCATAAAGGAAAATATCCTCTGAAGCTGCCATGCCTACACGGTTGTAATGCGCGATGCTCAGTTGGCTCAAGTCGATCAGCGCAACTTCTAGCTCTTCAGCCACTTCTTTGGCGGCGGATACATATTCCGGGAAGCTCACGTTAAATTCCTGGGTAACGAGATTGAAATCCCGGCGTCCTACCGGCGTAAGCAGCACCGGCGTCGCGCCGCGCTGTCTGGCGCCGTGCACGTAGCGGGCCAGATACGTTTTGTAATCCTCAGGGGACGCATAGCGTTCCGGAATGCCTGCGCTGGCATCGTTGTGACCGAAGGAGATAACGAAGAAATCTCCCGGCTTGATCTCGCGCAATACCGTATCCAGTCGGCCGTCGACCATAAAGGATTTGCTGCTTCTGCCGCCGATCGAGTGGTTCCGGACGACTACGCCATCCGCGAAATAACGGCCGAATTGCTGGCCCCAGCCTTGCTGCGGAGCCTGCATCTCGCTGTACGACTGCATCGTCGAATCGCCGGCCATGTAGATCGTCGTGGCGGCGCCGGCCACCTTCGCCGTAACCTTCTCGATGATGATTTCCTGCACGTCGATCGCCGATCCGTTGAAGATGAATTCCAGCTGGCCGTCCACAAGCGCGATGTCATAGGAATAGACCAGAGGCTCGCCCGCCTTCACGCCCGTCACGGCCAGCTTTTGAACAAATTCGGATTTGATGCCCGCGTTCGAGTCGCGCGCGTCATCGCCAAGCTTAACAGTAACCTTGTAATTCGCGTTCGGCAGATCTACGGCGAATTTGGCGTTTTCCGGCAAGGCAACGTTGCTTGCGCCGGCGGCAATGCCGCTTGCATGCTCGAAGCCGTAGCCCGTCTTCGCCGAATAAAGCGTATCCTGCACGCCGATCGTCCCGGCCGCGGTTTCCGTACCGAAATCGAAATGATATACCTGTTCGAGCGCTTCTTCTCCGCCCGCAAGATCGAGATCCGCTTTAGGAAATTCGGTCGCTTCCGCCCCGATATAGAAGCTCGTGTGCGGCGGCTGATTATAACCGACGTTTTGCCACGCCGCGCCGAGGCGGTACACGGGATCCTGCATAAGCGCCGGAATCCGGTATGCCGTAGGAATCGTCGTCGTATAGAGCCTGTATTCCGTGCTGTCTTCGCTCCGCACCACTATTTCTTCGCGCCAATCGCCGAGTACGTCCGCCTGAATCGCCGGATTTCCTTTGGTGTGATTGTTCGTCAAAGCGCCGGTCGCCCTGAAGATTTCATTCAGCTTCTTGTTTTCGTAATCCCACTTATAAACGACCGGAATTCCTTTGGCCGCGCTGTTATCCCATGCGTGGTCGAACAACTCACGCTGCAGGTCTCCGTCCCACCAGATCGCGAAGTTGGCGCTCTTAGGCGCCTCGGTTCCTTCATAGATCACGTCTCCCGCCGCCGAGAAAACGCGGGTAACGGGTTCCATTTGTCCTTCGACAATGGTGGAGGCCCATGATTCGTAACCCGGATAAGCCGGGTCGATATCCGCCGACATGCCGCGGCCGGTATCGATGCCGGTAAACTGTCCCCAGATGATCGCTCCGGTGGCGGCGTCGCGCATCTCGATCCCGTACTCGGCATTCCGGTTCTCATGCACGCTCATGACCTGATAGCCGTCCCGGCTCGGATCCAGCTTGCCGGCATGCATCGCGTCGCCGTGGCCGAGTCCGGTGCCGTACATGACGGTTCCGTCGTCGTTAATGGCCAAGGCGCCGAACATGATTTCGTCTTTGCCATCCGCGTCGACGTCAAGCACGCTTAACCCGTGATTGCCTTGCCCTTCGTACTGCTCGCCGGCCACGTCGCTGTCGAACACCCAACGCTTCACGAGCTCGCCGCCCGCATAGTCGTAAGCGGCCAGCACGGTGCGCGTATAATAGCCGCGGGTCATCACGACGCTAGGCTTGATGCCGTCCAGATAAGCGATGGCTCCCAAGAAGCGATCCACGCGGTTGCCGTAGCCGTCGCCCCACGCGTTCACGTCGCCTCTCGGAACTTCATAATTCACGGTGGATAAGGCTTCGCCGGTTTGTCCATCGAACAGCGTAAGGTATTCCGGACCGGTCAAAATATAACCGCCGTCGTTACGATAGTCCTTGGCGCCGTCGCCGATCACTTTGCCTTTGCCGTCCTTCGTCCCGTCCGCCGTCTTGACGACGACCTCGGCTTTGCCGTCGCCGTCCATATCGTACACCATGAGCTGCGTATAGTGCGCGCCGGCCCGAATGTTCACACCCAGGTCAATGCGCCAAAGCCTCGTTCCGT
Organism: Paenibacillus sp.; assembly: GCA_029256665.1. GTDB lineage: Bacteria > Bacillota > Bacilli > Paenibacillales > Paenibacillaceae > Pristimantibacillus. Next base: position 2,337 of record JAQSXN010000311.1, on the reverse strand, counting down.
CCAGCTCGATCGCGTCGATATAGACATTGCCGGTATAACCGGCTTGCGAATTGTCCTTTGCGTTGCTCGGGTTCCACAGGAAGACGATTTCGTACTCGCCGTCGCCGTCTACATCCGCTACGGAAGCGTCCCCGGCACTGTACGAATAATTGCCGCCGTCCTTCGTTCTGCCGTCGGCCGGTTTATCCAGCGAGATGGGCAAATAATCGTTATGCCAGACGGAAACCGTCTCCGGCTGCATCGCTTCCTTGCCGCCCACGATCGTGGAAATCTGATACTGGGAGCTGTCCGCCCCCGTCGCATCTACATAGTTCGTCGAGTCGCTGATGGGCGACGCATTCACCTTGTTCCCATTCTTGTATACGTTAAAGGCAATATCGCTTGTATCCGTATTCAAATAACGCCAGCTCAAGAAGACGCCGCCGTCCGCGAGCACCGCGACCAAGCCGCGATTCAAATACTCCGCTTGACGGGCGGGCGGCTCGCCCGGCGATTCTGCCGCCTTGCCTGTTGAAGGCACGGCAATCAAAGAAAAGACCATTGCCAAAGTCAACCATAACGCGCCAATCGTCTTCCTGCGGGATGCGATTAATGCCATATCCGATTTTCCTCCTTTGTACGTTCAGCATGACATATCAAACTTACATACTGTTAGAAGCCATCGATCACTCTCTGATACAATTCGTATCATTATTCATGGCGTTGTACCGGCTCCTTGCGGGGAGCCGGCATACGCTGTGGTCATGAGATGAAATTTTACCGGAATTGGCCGGCGTCGATCGCTTTCTGCTTCTCGTCCAGAATTTCTTGGTAGCCGGCTTCGAGATACCGTTTTTTGGCCGCTTCGTATTTGGCGTCGAACTCGGCTTCGGGAGCGAGGGCGATGTCCAGATACAGCTCTTGGAAGAGTGCATTCAAATCCGCTTTATATTCGTTGACCTTCTCGAGCACAACGGAGTACAACGCATCCGGCGTCCGATATTCCGCCGTCTCGTCGCGGTATCTGAGCAGGTCCTCGGCCAAATGCTCGTATCCGGCCGGCGCCCAGTTCCGCAGGTTGGCCTTGCGCGTCAGCTCCGGAGTGGCATAGACCGGCGTCTCGGTTACTAGCGCCCAGTAGTCCTTGTTGTTGTTCTGCGACAGCACGGATTCGCCCTTGAAGTCCGCGGTCTTCACCGGAAGTCCGTCCGCGTCAAGCGTATAATTCTGCCCTTCGACGCCGTTCTGCAAGGTGAACAGGTTCTCCGGCTGGCTCATCCATTCGAGATACATCCAGACGGCGGCGCGCTCCTCCGGGGTCGATTCATAGTTGATGCCCATGATGAAGCCGAACGGCCAGTAAGCGCGGCCTTGCGGTTTTTTGCCTTCCGGCACTCCCGCGCCGGGCGGCACTACGGCGAACTCCGCGTCCGGGTTGTTCTTCAGCGTAGCCTCGAAGACATCGGTATTGCTGGCCAGGTAAAGCCCGTACGTGCCCGTTCTGCCCGCAACGAATTCCGACTTGACCTTGTTGTCGTCATCGCGAAGATAAAATTCCTTGTCGATGATGCCGTTGTTGAATTGGTAGTTCAGGTTGCGCAGCCAGCCCTCCGTGTCCTTTGTCGTTAAGTCGGCAACGGCAAGATCGGAGTACAGCGCGCGGTACTTCGGATCGATCGGCCAGTCGCGGAACGCGTAGCTGTAGTTATAGTTGTTTCGGGTCAGGGAACCGCCGAGAACGCCAAGTCCCGCTTCCTTCCACTTCGCTAGCATCTCGTTGTATTTCTCCAGCGACGTGAGATCCTCCATCTTCATGCCGACCTTCTCCACCCAGTCCTTCCGGATCAGCGTCGTAAAGTTGTCCGTGTCCGGCCGAGCGGCGAATATAAAGGTGTTCTTGCCGTCCACGACGCCGTATTGTTGATTCGTCTCCCCCATGCTCTTCCAGTACGTCGGCGCATAGTTGGCGATTTCTTCCCAGTCGAGCTCTTGCATGACATCTTCGCCGTAGTAGGCAAGCGCCTGAGGCATGTCATAGTGGAAGATAATCTCGGGCGCCTTGTGCGCCGCCAGCAGCTGCTCGTAGTCCGTCACCTCGTTGTTCCGCGTAATCGGCACGAACTTGACGTTGATGTTGTATTTGTCGCCGAATTCCTTCTGAATCCAGCGCGTGTAGTAGTTGTCGGTCACGTTCCAGCCCTCGAAGGCGCGTTCATACACGGGTATTTCGAGATTGACCTTCTCCGGGAACCCTTTGGAATAATCGGGAAACCCTTCGCTCGGCTTCTCCGTGCCGGCATCGCCGGCGCTGCTCGCCGTCGGAGACGGCTTATTCGTAGCCGTGCTTTCTCCGTTATT
>JAQSXN010000310.1 GCA_029256665.1 Paenibacillus sp. | reverse complement strand
ATCGATGCCTGCTTCTTCCGCCAGCTTGGCTGACGGATAATCGTAAGCTGTCACCATGGAAATCGCGTTGCGCTCCCGCTTCATCTTCTGAAGACCGGAAATTGTCAGTCGTTTCCTCATCGGTTTCATCCCCTTTATGGCTATTGTGAACACAAAAAAACCTTTTAGCCGCCGCTGAAAAGGTTGCCGATGAGAAAAGGAAATTCGTGCTTGTCATGCTTCCTTCTGTCTCGGTCCTTGACGGCTCAGAGCAGAGTGCGCATCCCAATCATTGTCAATTTCAAATCATTGGAGAATGGCTTAACTTCCGCACCGGTGCAGCTTCGCGATAGGAATGCTGCCCGATGCTTCCATTTTACCAAATAATCGAACGGCCGTAAACGGCATCTCTCACGGGAGGTCATCTTGACGCCAACGGCTCCCCCATCTCCGCGGAAAAAATCGTGACGAGGCTTCCGTCATCGCGCCGTACCCTGATCGCTCCGCTGTCGTCCAGCGATTCCGGAACGCCCGTCAATTCGCCTTGCGGCGTCGTAAGCTTCACCTTCCGCCCAAGCGAGACGGCCATCGATTCCCACAGCGTTGCGATCGGACGAAAGCCTTCCTTGATGAACAGCCCGTATAATTGCTCCCACTCCATGAGGAAATCCGCGATCATTTCGGTGCGATTCAATACGCGCCCCCCGGCAACGCGAAGCGAAACGGCTTTCTCGAGCATCTCTTCGGGATAATCGGCTTCCGCTAAATTGACGCTGATGCCGATGCCGGCCACGATGTATTTAAGGCGTTCGTCCTCCGCGGCGGACTCCAGCAAGATCCCGCTAATTTTGCGGCCGCCGACAAGCAGGTCGTTCGGCCACTTAATGCCGATAGGCAATCCCGTGACGCGTCGCAAGCTCCGGCACAACGCGACGGCGGCAAGCAGCGTTAGCTGCGGCGCGCAATGAATCGGCACTTCCGGTCTCAGCACCATGCTCATCCAGATTCCTTTGCCGTATGGAGATACCCAGGAGCGCCCCATGCGGCCGCGGCCGCTCTGCTGCCGTTCGGCAATGACCAGATACCCCTCCGGGGCTCCTTGCTCCGCCGCCGTCCGAGCCAGGTCTTGCGTCGAAGTCACTTCTCCTTCTATTGTTAACGTTCGTCCGAACGTTCGCGTCGCCAACGCGGCTTGGATCAGATCCGCTGACCACGGATCCGGCTCGAAGAGCAGCCGGTAGCCCAGCTTGGTGGACGCCTCGAATTCATAGCCGGCGCCTTCGAGTTTTTTGATGGCTTTCCAGATGGCCGTTCGGCTTACGTTAAGCGCTTCGCTCATTTTGGCTCCGGAAACGTACTCGCCAGGATGATCGCGAAACAATTGGATTAACGCTTCGTTGCCCATGTTATCATTCCGCCCTCTCCTCTTCCCATGCGGCGGCTTGGCGCACGAGAACATCCCTTTTGTTGTCGATCCGCCCAAGCGCGGACTCCAGGAGAAGCCTGTCCAGACAATGCTTCAGCCAAGGACCCGCCGGTTTGCCGAGCGCTTCGGCCAGCTCGGCGCCGCTTACGTCCAGCTCCTTCAAGACGAGCAACGGCGCATCCGCGATCAGTTTCTCGAATCGATCCATGAATACCAGTCTCTCGGCGGCTGAACCTTCTATTGCGGCTTCGGCATTTGCCATCAACCGCTCGACGTGCAGCCAATCCGTTGCGGCCGTTACTCCATAACGTAACAAGAGACGCATAAAAGCTTCATCGATAACCTCCATTGCGTCCGGAATTACACTGCCGCCTTTCGGAAGCCATTCGGCCATCCCTTCGAACAACGCAACCGCCGACATGATTCGTTGCGATCGCTTGTTGGACATCCGGAGCGCCTCAAGCGTGTCCCGGGTGTCCGCGGAAGAAACATCGGCAGCGATAGCCAGAGCCGCCCATCTGGCGTCCGGATCGCTTATCGATGTCAAGAACCCGAGCTCGTACTTGGCCTTGGATCTCCGCTGCAGCGCAACGACAAAGGAGAGCGGCTCCTTCGTATGCCGAAGCAAGCCGCTCTTGTCCAGCCAAGCCAAGGATCGCGCGGGATTGCCGCTTTCGATCATCTTATCGAGCTCAGCATGGACCCGCTCCATCGCGACATGCCGCAAGAGCTCCCGGCGATGCCGAAGCGAGCGCCAAGCCGATAATGCCGGCCGGAAGCCGTAAGTTCCGATAAAACGTACGGCTCTAACCATTCGGAGCGCATCCTCCCGGAACCGCTCGTTCGCGTCGCCTACGCAGCGCAATATGCCATTGCGCAGATCGGCGAGCCCTCCATACGGATCGTGGATGCTGCCGTCGCCTCTTAACGCCATGGCGTTAACCGTGAAGTCGCGCCTCAACAAATCGCCGTCGAGATCGGTGACGAACGTGACGGCGCTTGGCTTGCGATAATCGACGTACTCCGATTCCCGCCGATAGGTCGTCACCTCGTAGGGAACGCCATCGTGCATGACCGTCACGGTACCGTGCGCCAAGCCTGTCGGGATACATCGCGAAAAGAGGGCCATCACTTGGTCGGGCGTTGCGGCCGTCGCGATATCGACATCCTGTACCTTTCTCCCGAGCAAGGCATCCCTGACCGCTCCCCCGACGAAAACCGTTTCGAAGCCTGCTTGCTCCAGCCGATCGATAACCGGCAATGCCGCCGACATCGCCGAAGTTAGCGCCAACTTGTTCATTCGCATACCGGCTCGGGCAGATTCGCTTCGATGCCGAGCACCCTGTAGTAGATTTGTTCGTACTGCGTCGTAATGGAGTCGTTGCAGAATTCGAATCGGGCTCTATGCAAGCATGCCTTCTTGAATCGAGCCGCAAGCGCTTCGTTGGTTAACAGCTCGATGGCGTTGTCCGCCATCTCGTCCACGTTGCCGATGTCCGACAGGAAGCCCGTTTCTCCTTGGGTGACCAGCTCCGGAATCCCGCCGGCATTGGAGCCCACCGTTGGAACGCCGCATGCCATCGCCTCCAGCGCCACAAGACCAAAGCTTTCTTTCTCCGACGGCAGCAGCAACACGTCCGCCATGGAGATGACCTGGGCGACATCCTCTTGTTTTCCGAGGAACTGCACGCGGTCTTCGAGTCCCAGGTTTCGGACTTTGCATTGGATTTTGGACTGCTCCGGCCCTTCGCCGACAAGCAGCAGCTTCGCTTTCACCTGCTTGGAGACTTTAGCGAAGATATCCACAACGTCGCTTACGCGCTTGACGGGGCGGAAATTGGATATATGCATCAAGATTTTTTCTTCCGGCGCGGCAAAGTCGCGACGAAGCGACTCTACGTCGCGCGGATAGTACACTCGTTTATCGACGAAATTATAAGTCAAATCGATCGGCGTCGTAATGTCAAGCAGGTTGCGCGTTTCCTGAATAAGATCTTTCGAGACGGCCGTAACGGCATCGCTTTGATGGATAGCAAGCCGAATCAAATCCTTTAACGATTCGTCTTGCGCCAAAACCGTAATGTCGGTGCCGTGCAGCGTCGTGACCGTTTTAAGTCCCTCGCAGCTCATCTGCTTAGCCAAATACGCGGCTACGGCATGCGGGATGGCATAATGCACGTGGAGCACGTCAAGCTTCTGCATCTTGGCCACCTGGGCCATCTTGCTTGCCAGAGATAAATCATATGGCGGATATTTGAATACGTAATAGTCGTTAACTTCCACTTCGTGGAAAAAGATGTTTTTGTTGAATTTCCCCAAGCGGAACGGAATGCTATGCGTAATAAAATGAATTTCATGGCCTCGTTCGGCTAGCAGCTTACCGAGCTCCGTCGCCACTACACCAGAACCGCCCAGCGTAGGATAACAAGTAATGCCGATTTTAAGTTTTCTGGTCATGTCTGATGCACCTCCGCATGTGAACCGTTACTTATATGTATTCCCTATAGGTTGACCTAAAAACTCGAGATTCCGAACGGGCGCTTAATCGCGAACCCCTCGGCATACGACCAGCCGCGTCCTTGCGCCAGAAGCGAATCTCTCGCCTCTACCCGCTCCAAGTAGCCGCTTGTGAGCGGCGTCGCCACGGTATCCGCGCCATCCGCGAGACCGAATTGGGACCGATAGGCTCTAAGCGCTCCCCGTTTCTGCTCGTATACGTCGGAAACGTCCATCGCCAGAGCTACGTTTTCCATGTCGTTAATATAATAATAAATAAGCTGCTCTACCTGGACCGGCGGCAGTGTCTTCATATAATTGCGCAGCTTGGCGTTAAACACGGCTTCTTCGATCAGCTTGCTGGCTTGCACGTGATCGGGATGACGATCCACCCAATAGGGGGCGAACACGGTTTTTGGACGCCATTTCCGAATTTCTTCCACAACCCTGTCGATATGGGACCTTGACAGCTCCAGCCCCCGATCGGGAAGCCCCAGGTTACTACGGGCGTATAGACCAAGCACCGCGGCCGCTGCATCGGCTTCTTGCCGACGCAGCTCCACGGTGCCGTTGGATGACATTTCCGCTTCCGTCAAATCGCATATGACGATGCGCTGGCCGGCTTTCGCTTGTTTCGCGATGGTGCCGCCCATGCCGATCTCCGCGTCGTCCGCATGCGCGCCGAATACGAGAATATCGATTTCCGTCATGATTCGGCCACTCCCGGCTTGTATTTGTGGACAAGCTCCCGCCATGCGAAGTCGCCCCGTTCCACGGCTTTTACCAGCAGCTCCGCCGTCGCGATGTTGGTCGCGACGGGGATGCCTTGCACGTCGCACAAGCGGAGAAGCGCGATAATATCGGGCTCATGCGGCTGGGCCATAAGCGGATCCCGGAGGAATATGATAAGATCCATCTCGTTTTCGGCTACCATGGCGCCGATCTGTTGATCGCCGCCGAGCGGACCCGACATGAAACGATGGATGGACAACTTGGTCTGTTCCATAATGCGCGAGCCGGTCGTGCCTGTCGAGAACAGCTTGTGCGGAACAAAGACGTGTTCGTAAGCCGTTACGAAGTTTACGATTTCGTCTTTCTTGCGATCATGAGCGATAAAAGCGATGTTAAGCATGACGTTCCCCTCTCTAGCTGAAACAGATGTATTATGTTTTAAGTTTGAACTTCCATAATTAGTCCATTAGATGTTCGAAGCCGTAGATCATTCCCGCATATTGCATGACCTTCTTTACCGCGACGTTGACGCCCGGACGCCGGGCATATAACCCGCGCGATCGTACGAGTCGTGGCGAATTTTGAGCGTTTGTCCATAACCGCCGAAGATGACCTCTTGCTGAGCGAACACGCCCGGCAATCTAACGCTATGTATTCGGAATCCGTTGTAATAGCCGCCGCGCGACCCTTCGATGATTTCTTCTTCCTTCGGATTTCCTTGGCGCAGCTCTTGACGCACCTGGGAAATCAGCTCCGCCGTCTTGATCGACGTGCCGGATGGCGCGTCCAGCTTCTGGTCGCCATGGTATTCGATAATCTCGACATGCGGCAGATATTTGGAGGCTTCCGCGGCGAATTTCATCATCAGAATGGCGCCGATCGAGAAGTTTGGCGCGATCAGCCCGCCGATCCCCCGACGTTTGCACAGCTCGTCCAGTTCTTCGATTTGTTCCGGGGAGAATCCCGTTACTCCCATGATGGGACGAACGCCGTATTCGATAGCCATTTTGGCGTTGCCATAACCCGCTTGCGGCACGGAGAAATCGACCAGCACGTCGGCTTTGGCCGTTGTTAGCGCTTCTTCAAGCGTCGCGCTTACGACAACGCCGCAATTCGGCTTGCCCGCGAAGGTCGCGGCGTCGATCGGGCCTGAATTGGGAGATACGGCCGACACGAGCTGCAGACTCTCGTCCTCCAAAACCATCTTCACGACTTCGCGGCCCATCCGTCCGCTTGCGCCTACTACGGCTACTTTAATGAGCTCCGTTGACATTACGTATCACCTTACCTTTAATCTCTATGAAGTGTGGAACGGGTCGTTTTCTTGATTTTGCGCAGCTTGCGCTTAATATCGGCGAATAACCGTTTCGCGGCGGCATGCTGGGGATCCAGCAGCAGCGCTTCCCGGGCATGAGCGAGCGCGGCCTCCGGATCGCCTTCGCTGTACCGGATCATCGCAAGCGTATAGAAGCCGTCGAAGCTAAGCGGATCCAGCTTCACGACTTGCCGGAGTTTTTCCCCGGCTTCCAGCAGCTTGGGCGGAGACAAAGCCAGCAAGACGTTCGCTTCTTCCAGCAGCAGCTTGGCATGTACGAACTGCGCATGGAAACGAAACTCTTCGTTGTCCGGCTCCAGCTCGCAAGCAACGTCCGCGCATTGTTTCGCCTTGAGCCATTTGTTGCTTCTGGCGCAGGAAACCGCGCACTTATGGTAATATCCCGCGTTATCCGGTTCGGCCTCGATCGCGAGCTCGAACCAATGGATCGCGCCTTCGAAGTCGCCGCGGAGTATGTCGTCGTATGCCTTGCGGATGCAGCTTTCCCCGTCCATCATTCCATCCTCCTTGTACAGGATCGATGGTACAGCATATGTCGGGAGCGCGCATACGGTTCGAATCTATTTCTTCGTCCAGCGGTTCGCGTCGCGAGTATTAAACTTGTTCATCACTTTATTATGGGCTTCGGTAAGGTCGATGTCGAGCGAATTGGCGAAACATGTTAAGATGAACAGGATGTCTCCGAGCTCCATCTCGACGCTGTTGTCGGCTTCGTCCGCTTTCTTTGGTTTCTCGCCGTATGTATGATTGATTTCCCTTGCCAGCTCGCCCACTTCTTCGGACATTCGGGCCATCAGCGCAAGCGGGCTGAAATAACCTTCTTTGAATTGCGAGATATATTCGTCCACCTCGCGCTGTATGTCCGACAACGATTTTTGAGTCATGATCCGCTTCCTTTCCGGCATTCGCTATTCTTTTCTATGTTACCGTATTGCTCCGTCCAAAATCAATGTTTTTTGAAGCGGCCAACTAAGCCATACTAGTCTTAACCGCTTATGATCCGAAGGGAGTTTTTTGTTTCATGAACCGCCTTATGCCCCAATTCAAGCTCGTCTTGCCCATCCTGTTGGGCTCCGCCGTCTATGCGTTCGGCCTGCAATACTTTCTGCTCCCTAATTCGCTAATGGAAGGCGGAGTTACCGGCATCGGCGTGCTTCTAAATTATGCCGCGGGCTGGCCGTTGTCGATCACGACGCTCCTGCTTAACATCCCTTTGTTCCTGCTTGGCTGGAAAGCGCTTGGCAAATGGCAGATGCTGTATACGATCGTTGGCACCGTATCCTTGTCGCTCTTCCTTGCCTTGTTCGAATTCATGACGAGGCACGGGTGGATCGTGCCCTTCCAGAGCGCAAGCGACACGATGCTGGTCGCGTTATACGCCGGGGCGACGCTCGGCACCGGCCTCGGCATCGTGTTCCGGTTCGGGGGCACGACCGGCGGCGTTGATATTATCGCCAGAATTCTGTCCAGACGCGGCTTCAGCATGGGGCAAATCATCCTCGTTTTCGACGCGCTGATCATCGGAATTTCGATGCTGTACATATCGCTTGATAAGGTGCTGTATACGCTCGTCGTCGTGTTTATCGCGACCAAAATCATCGACTTTATCCAGGACGGCGCTTATTCCGCCAAGGCGTTCTCCATCTTCTCGGACCATAGCGCGGCCATCGCGAACCAGATTACGATCGAGCTGGAGCGCGGGGTTACATTAATGCCGGCCAAAGGCGCATTCTCCGGGCAAAACAAAGAGATCGTCTATTGCGTGGTTGGACGGTACGAAACCCGCCGTCTCAAATCCATCGTTCGCAATATCGATCCCAGAGCGTTCATCGTAATAGCCGATGTGCACGACGTGCTCGGCGAAGGTTTCAAAGAAGAGTAGTTTTATTTTATCGACTTGACGCCGTAAGGCGTCTGCTTGTACTTCCGCCAGCCGACAAACGTCAATACGGCCGAGATAAGCGAACCGAGAAAAAACGACCATTGCAACGGGTAGACGGACGCAGTCGGCGCGATCGCCGGCATCGCGTTCGCATCGGCGGCATCCATCCGAAAGATGTTGTCGATCGCGCCCGAAGCGTCTTCCAGGGATTGCAACGCCGTTCTCACCGCCGCTACCGTAGCGGAAGCCTCTCCTTTGTCCGTCAGCTCGATCATCTTTGCCGAATAGGCCATCCGTTGCTTCAGCTCCTCCATTCGAAGCCCCTGACCGCTAATCGCCGCCGCGGGTTCGATCCGGTTCACGTGGGCCGACATGCTGCCAAGCAACGCCAACGCGGCTTCCGCGGCGGCCCCGCGATCTTCCGTGCTTCGTTTGAGGGCTTGTCCGATTAATTGCACGTCGTCTTGCAGCAATCTCTTGTATTGATACCACAACGATCCGCTGCCGCCCACTACGGCATCCAGCGCCAGCCTGACCCGGGCCGAGGGCTCCCTCCACTCCGAATTCGGGGCTCCCTTAGCCAGCGCGGTCTCGATCGTCGCCAGATCGAGGCTCAGCTTCTCCCAACCCGCTTCGTCGCCATAGGAGCGCACCATCTCGCTTTTAAGCCCCTTCCGAAGCCTCTGAACTTCCGCATAAGCGAATTGCCTATTATTGGCGTTAGCCGCGCCGTATAACGCGACCCCCGTTTCGTCCATTCGGAATAACGTTTCATATGGCTGCTCCGCGAAAGGAAAGAGCGCATCCATGGTCGGACCCGAGCCGCCCCATACGACGCTTACCGATCCGATCGTCATGAAGACACAGATTAGAAATGGAACTACGATTCGCGTTTTCACGGACATCCCCCCATAAAAAACCATATGAGGAATAGGCCAAGCTTATGCCTGTTACTTCTCCCGCTCGCGCAATCGACCGACCAACCAAGCCGCGGCAAAGCTCGCAAGCGACAAGCCGTACGTAAACCATTCGACGGCCCCTCTGTCGTCCTCTAGCTCGTCGGGAAGCCATGGATTGACGTTCAGCGTATAGTCGATCGTATCGTTCAGCAGCAGCCACGCAAGCGCCACGACCAGCGCCGTCGTTCCGGCTTTCATGAACCGGTAGTACAAGAGCGCCTCGACCGCCATCGCCAGATGGGAAGCTATCAGCATGTAATGCGTCCAATTCAATATATCGCCTTGAGCCGCTCCGGCTACGATCATGGCAACGGCCCACACGCCATATTTGACGGAACATACTACGGCCAGCGCTTCTATTAGGACTCTTGCGCCCTTCGCGAAGGACGAGGGATGATTGATCGGGAACAACAGGTAGAGCAGCGCCATCGTAAAAAACAAACTGGCCGTAGGCGAATCCGGCACGAACGGGATCGTCCAGGAAGGTTTGTTGGCCGCCGTCCATTGCAGCTGGCTGTCGTACCAAATATAGCCGTAGATCGTCCCCAGCAGGTTGACGGTGAACAACAGCCATAGAAATGGACGGTTCAGCAGAAAGCTTTTACTCCAGAACAAGGATAGTTGCATCTCGTATTCCTTTCAAAAAAAACCTGACCGTATAGTACCGATCAGGTTTCTTGTGTGAATTATTGAGTCTGCTTTGTCAGCCATACCGCCAGAGAGTCGATCTCTTCCGTCGACAGCTTGCCTTCGTATGCAGGCATCGCGTTTCGACCTTTGGTGATCGTTTCCGCGATTTCCTCTTTGCTCAGGCGATTGCCGATGCCGAGCAAGGCGGGACCAACGGAACCGCTAAGATCGTTGGCATGACAGCCGATGCATTGCGCTTGTACGATTTCCATGGCCGGATCGTCGGCTTCGATGATCGCAGCCGCTTTCTTAAGCGGATTCGGTCTTGGTTCGCCGCGTTCGTGAGCTTCGCGCGCTTTCTCTTCCCGCACGTGATGCTCCGGCGTTTGGCCGTTCTTCTCCAGCATGTGCTGGTAGTGATCCCATGAAACGACCGTTAAGTAAACGCAAGCCGCAAGCGACAGCAACATCAGAGACGATGCGATCGGACGGCGATAGAAACGGCGTTCTTTGCCCGTATCCAAGAACGGAGCAAGCAGCAATGCGCCGAACATGATGGCCGGAATGCCCATCGTGCCGAGCAATACGTATTCTTGGGACACGTATGGGTATTTCAAGAATTGATACAGGAACAAGAAGTACCAGTCCGGCATCGGAATAAACGCGGTGTTGGTAGGATCCGCGGGATAACCGAGCGGAGCAGGCTCTGCGATCGTCCATGCCAAGAATCCGACAAGCACGACGCAGCCGACCATCCATTCCTTAAGCAGGAAGTTCGGGATGAAGGCTTCCGACTTGCCCGGGAACGAGGTGTAGTCGGGAGGCGTCTGGATGCCGTTGCCTTTCTTGACCCTGGAGTCGCCGACATAAACGACCTTCTCGTTCGATTTATGACCATGCGCCATAAGTTAGCCCTCCTTCGCTTAAAGTGGTCCTGAAATGCCTTGCTTCCGGATCATCAGGAAATGCGCTGCCAGCATGGCGATAAGTGCGCCAGGCAAGAAGAATACGTGAATCGCGAAGAAGCGAGTCAGCGTCTGCGCGCCTACGATGTCGCCGCCATACAGGAAGTCGGCGATATACGATCCGATGTAAGGAACGGATGCCGCGATTTCAACCCCTACTTTAGTCGCGTAGTAAGCCTTGTTGTCCCAAGGAAGCAGGTAGCCCGTGAAGCCCAGGCCCAGCATGATGAAGAAAATCAGCATTCCGACAACCCAGTTCATCTCGCGAGGCGCCTTGTAGGAACCCGTAAAGAATACACGA
>JAQSXN010000309.1 GCA_029256665.1 Paenibacillus sp. | reverse complement strand
TTTTCAGCTTATAATGGAATTGCATATTTCTTATAATTTCTTATAACTATATGACATAAGCAATGATCCGAAAAGGAGCATGATCGCATGTACGACGATATCGACGTCTTCCGCGTCATCGTAGAACAATCCAGCATGAACAAGGCTTCCCTGGTGCTTAATCTCTCGCAGCCCGCGCTCTCCCGCAAGATCTCCAAGCTGGAGGACGAGCTAGGGGCGCAGCTCTTCCGGAGGGTGGGCAAGCGGCTGGAGCTGACGCGGATCGGTCAACTGACGTACGAATACGCCCTGGAGCTGCAGCAGCTTCACCGCGCCTATCTGCACAACGTATCGGAATTTACGGCAACAGGCCGCACCTCGCTGACGATCGGCGCCAGCCTGACGACGCTCCAAACGACGCTTCCGGATCTCATCCAGCGGCTCACGTCGACGCATCCCGAGTTCGACATTAAAGCGATTACCGGCAAGACGCACGAGATCGTCTCCTACGTGCGGGAGCATAAGGTCGACATCGGCATCGTCGCTTCCCGCATAGATGACCCGGCCATTCGTTGCGTGTCGCTATTCGATGACCACCTGTTGCTCGTGCTGCCCCGCAATCACGTCATCATCGACAAAAACGAACTGGGCATGGACGATCTCAACGGCCTGCCCATGATCTTGTTCTCGAAAGGCACCTGGTATCGTATATTAACGGATGAGCTGTTCGAGGCGCACCGGATCTCGCCGGACGTGCGGATGGAGATCGACTCGTTCGAAGCCATTCTGCGGCTCCTTCACACTTGCCGCGCCGCGACTCTCCTTCCGAGATCCTATATGCGCCAGCAGCTCCTGGAAGACAACGATCTTATCGTCATGCCGATCCGGGAGCTCGAGCAAGCGAAACGCACCACGTCTCTCATTCATGTCGATCCCGCGACTCTTAGTCCGTCGGTGAGGCTCAGCATCAACGAAATCGCGGCCGTTTATGCCCAGCCGGACACCCTATAGTTATTTCCATATTAATAGAGATTGAATCCGCGCGGCCCGCGGCGACGGCAGAGGCTGGCCCGGGCATGTCCCGTTATTGGATATGATGTCCAAGGATATGATATGGTAATGAATGAACGAAATCCTAATCCTACCAGAGGTGAAACATGATCGACATGATTAAGCGCAACGAGTGGAAACGATATGCGATCGCCGCTATCATCGGCGGCATTATTTTCGCTCTGTTCGAGATCGTACCGTTAATCGGATCCGTTAACAATCATCCGCATGGCGGAAAAGTCGTGGACAAGGAGGTCGCTCGCGCAGCCGCGGTCCAATTCGCCGAATCGGAAACCGGGTACAAGGTGCGGGAAGCTAGAGCCGTCCATCAATCCGACAAGCTGTTCAGCGGGTATTTGTCCAAGGAGAAGCTGCTGGAGAAATACGACAAAGAATACGGCGACGTCTTCCCGACCGACACGTTCCAGGTCAATCTTCGTTTCGAGGATCGCAAGGGCTCCGGCTTTGTATATCTCAACATGTACACCGGCGGAATCGTGGCATGGAATTTGAAAGTCAACGATACCTCCGCCCCGTCCGAACAAGAACAGCGGGAGCTGCTGCAGAAGTATCTGGAGAACAAGCCTATGCCCGGAACCTCGCGGACCGAGCTGATTCCTAACGAAAAAGGCGAATGGAACCTTGCGGCGGATGGCGATGCTTCGATCGTCGGCGAAGCCGAATTTAACGCTTCGTTCAAGGTCCAGTCCTTAGAAGGCTCGCCTGTCATCACGAAGTTTAAGCCCGTCTTCATCGTGCCGGAATCTTATAAGAATTATGTAAGTGAACAAGACGGAATCGCGGGCTGGCTTACGGGCATCGGTTACGTGCTCATGAGCGTCATCCTCGGCATCTTGGCCATCGTTTATTCCATCCTGTACCGGAAGTTCACGTCGTTCAAATACGGCTGGCTGCTTACCGTCATCTTTACGATCGCTTACGTCATCATGAACGTCGGCGTCGTCGACGGGCTGATCGCTTCCCAAGGAGAAGCGCCGCTCGACGATAACATCATCTTCGTTACGATGATCATTACCGTACTCGTCTGCATTCCGATGGCCGCTTCCGTCTATCTCTCCATCGTAGCGGGCGACGGACTTTGGAAGGCGCAAGCCCGGCAAGTGTGGCCGCGGCTCGGACAGCCCGGCTACGGCGATTACGTATGGCGCAGCATGGGGTTGTCCTACTTGTTCGCCATTATTTTGCTCGGCATACAACCAATCATTTTCAAGGCGCTGGAGCTCATTATCGGCACGTGGGGAACGAGCGACGTCACGATGTCGCCGTACAACTTCAGCGTGTTATGGCTCATGCCGGTCCTTGCTTGGGCGGCGGCTATCTCGGAGGAAGCCGTCTTCCGGTTCTTCGGCATCGGGCTGTTCCGCAGATGGTTCCGCAACTCGTTCGCGGCAGCCATCCTGCCGACGTTGTTCTGGTCGCTGGGGCATGTCATGTACCCGTTCTATCCGTCGACGACGCGGTTGTTCGAGCTGATGATCGTCGGATTGCTGTTCAGCTTCATCTTCATCCGGTACGGCTTTATTACGGCCATGTTCACCCACGCCATCTTCAACAGCATTGCCGTCGGCAGCTCGCTGATCATGGTGGGCGGAGCAGCCAACGTGGCGTCTGCCATCTTCTTCGTCCTGCTGCCGATCCTTATCGCTTACGTGCTCCGGCTATGGGACCAGCGCAAAAAAAGGATGAATCCGCCGATCATGTCGACGATTCATCCCGTAGAGCAGCAATAATTTCACCGGCGAGTTTGTCGCCTATCGAGAGAGGCCTGAAGTCTTCGACTGAGGCCTCTTTTATTTTTTTGAGCGAGCCGAAATGCTTGAGCAGTTGCTTCCTGCGTTTCTCGCCGATGCCCGGAATGGCGTCCAGCCGCGACTCCACCATGGACTTCGCGCGCTGTTCGCGGTGGAACGTGATCGCGAAGCGGTGAACCTCGTCCTGAATTCGTTGCAGCAGATAAAATTCCTGGCTGTCGCGCGGCAGCGGCACGATCTCCGCGGGATCGCCCGACATGAGCTGCGCCGTCTTGTGCTTCGCGTCCTTGACCAATCCGCATACGGGAATGTACAGGCCAAGCTCGTTCTCCAGCACGTCGATCGCCGCAGAAATTTGACCCTTGCCCCCGTCCACCACGATAAGATCGGGTTTAGCCAGTCCTTCCTTGAGCACCCGCTCGTATCTTCGGCGAATGACTTCGCGCATCGTCTCGTAATCGTCGGCCCCGACAACCGTCTTGACCTTGTACTTTCGGTATTCTTTGCGGTCGGGCTTGCCTTCCGTAAAGACGACCATCGCGGATACCGGGTTGGTGCCCTGTATGTTGGAGTTGTCGAACGCTTCGATGCGGCGAATATCATGTATGCCGAGCCAGCCGCCAAGCGATTGCGACGCCTTTACGCTGCGCTCCTCGTCGCGTTCGATCAGGCGGAACTTCTCGTCGAGGCTATTGCGGGCGTTGTCCTGCGCCATGCCGACGACTTGGCTCTTTTGGCCCCTCTGAGGCATCAGCACTTTGACCTTCAGCCAGCTGCCGAGCGACGAAGTAACGACCTCCTCGGCTTCTTTGTCGCTCTCCGGCGGCAGCGGTAGAAGGATTTGCTTCGGCAAGGCGGGGTTATCGCTGTAATATTGCGTGACGAAGGTCATGAAGTCGTCGAATTCTTCGCCGTAATACGGGAAGGTCGTGCCATGCCGTTCGATTAACTTTCCTTTGCGCATGTACAAGATTTGAACGGCCATCCAGCCTTTGTCGACCGCATACCCGAAGATATCGCGATCCATGGCGTCGGACATCGTGATCTTCTGCTTCTCCATGACGGCGTCGATCGCCACGAGCTGATCCCGAAATTCCTTGGCCCGCTCGAATTCCAGCGATTCCGCGGCTTCCTCCATCTTGCGCTGCAGCTCATGCTTGACGGCATCGTGTCCGCCGTTAAGGAAACGCGTAATTTCGCCGATCATCGTCTCGTATGTTTGTTTCTCGATCTCGAATTCGCATGGCGCGATGCACTGCCCAAGATGGTAGTAGAGGCATACCTTATCCGGAAGCGTGTTGCACTTGCGGAGCGGATACAGACGGTCGAGCAGCTTCTTGGTCTGCTGGGCCGCATAGGCGTTGGGGTATGGTCCGAAATATTTGCCTTTATCCTTCACGATCCGCCGCGTGACCTCCAGCTTGGGATGCGCTTCGCTTGTGATCTTGATATACGGAAACGTCTTGTCGTCCTTAAGCAGGACATTGTAACGCGGATGATGCTGCTTGATCAGATTGCACTCCAAGATGAGCGCTTCCATGTTGCTGCCGGTAATAATAAACTCGAAATCGTATATTTCGGACACAAGCCTTTGCGTCTTGCCGTTATGGCTTCCGATAAAATAAGAGCGGACGCGGTTCTTCAGCACTTTGGCTTTGCCGACGTAAATGATGACGCCGTCTCTGTTTTTCATCAAATAACAGCCGGGCTTGTCGGGCAGCAGCGCGAGCTTGTTGCGAATCGCATCCATGACCGCCGCCGGACGGGCCAGCTGCTCCTCTCCGGACATGTCCATCGTTGTTCCCCCTCCCGGTCGGTTAGCACAACCGAACACCTGTACACATTTTAGCATATTTCGTGCCCCGATTGCCTTAGAAATGTCACCTTATGTTCTTTACAATTGTTTGGCATTTTGGGTATACTATTATCAGCATGGAGTCATAAGCGGCGTCTTACGACTGTAGCCCTAAGACCGGCTAGCTTTTGAAGGAGGAAATGATCGATGGAAAATGTCAGAGATCCACGCGAGCACGTAAACGAAGAGCCGCGCGACGATTTGATGGATGTTGTGTTCGGATTCGGCGGCATGCTAGGTTTCATGACCATTGCTTTCGCCGTTGCCGTAATCGTGAAATTTGTCATTTCCTAATTAACGGAATGATGTCTTGAAGAGCCGCATTGCCCGCGAGGGGGTGCGGCTCTTATCGTTGCGTTATGATTTCCGAATAGGCAGGGAGGAAAATCATGAGATCCTCAGAACAAATGATGAAGCTATTCGTTGACTTCGCCCTGATTGAACCTCGCGTTCGACTCGCGACGCTCGAAGGCTCGCGAACGAACGTCAACATAACGCCGGATGTATTTCAGGATTACGACATTTCCTACTTCGTGACCGATATCGAAGCTTACAAAGCGGACGATGGCTGGTTGGACGCGTTCGGCAGCCGGGCCATGATGCAGAAGCCGGAAGATATGGAGTTGTTCCCTCCGGAGCTTGGCGCTTGGTTTTCTTACATCATCTTGTTCGAAGACGGCAACAAATTGGATCTGACGTTAATTCCGGTAAACGAAGCGGAATCTTATTTCGCTGATAGCGACGGCCTGGTCGAGGTGCTGGTGGACAAGGACGGGCACTCTCCCCGGAGCGGCGTCGTGGCCACGGACGAGCAATACTGGATCCGCAAGCCGACAGCCCGATCGTTCGACGATTGCTGCAATGAATTTTGGATGGGATCGACTTACGT
>JAQSXN010000308.1 GCA_029256665.1 Paenibacillus sp. | reverse complement strand
CGACTGGATCGGCTTTAGTCGCGTCATGACGAACGAATAACCGGCAATCGTCACCG
Source organism: Paenibacillus sp. (assembly GCA_029256665.1). Taxonomy (GTDB): domain Bacteria; phylum Bacillota; class Bacilli; order Paenibacillales; family Paenibacillaceae; genus Pristimantibacillus. Next base: position 5,501 of record JAQSXN010000308.1, on the reverse strand, counting down.
CGATAAACAGGAGCACCGCCAGACCCATGCGCCACTCCAGCGAAAACATGATCGCGAACGACAGGATCGGCAGCGCCGCGCTTGTCGTCAGATCCGGCAGCAGATGGGCGATGCCTTCTTCCAGCTGCTCCACGTCTTCGTTGACGGTATGCTTGATCTTGCCGCTGTCCGTCCGGTCGAAGTACCCGAGCGGAAGCTTGGCGAGCTTGTCGGCCAGCGCCATTCGAACCTCGTACACGACGTCGTAAGCGACGCGATGCGTCCAATCGGTCGATATGGCCGTCAACACGCCTTTTAGCGCGACGGATAGAAGCGCGATCGCCGCGAGCAACAGAAGCCCGGATCCATCTTCGAGCAGACTGCCTTCGAGAAGACCTTCGCCTATTCGATAGATGATCCAATACGGCACCAGTCCCATTAGCGTAGCCAGCGCTCCGGTCGCGATGGAGCCGATGAGCGAAAATTTGCGTTTCATCAGGAATGGCTTCAGCCTGGCGAATGGAGAAGGCGGTTTTTTGCGCTGTGTTTTCGACGAAGCTTTTGGTTCGCTCTGCGATGCTTTCGGTTCGCTCTGCGATGCTTTCGGTTCGCTCTGCGAAGCTTTCGGATCGGCTGTCCGGGAAGAAGAGGTATTCATGGCCATCACCCTTCATTAATATGATAATGATTATCATTATGATTTTAAAGCATGCAGCCGTAAATTTAAATGGATATTTTACTTCGAGGGGCTGGACGAATAGCCTCCCATTCCATACGGTTTGAGAAGTCCTTCCGGGAAAACCGGAAATAATGAGCGGCAAATTTCTCTTTTTCGTCATCGGGGAATCTTCTATGCTTAGGAACGAGAGGAATATCCGCCTTGACGGTGGACGAAGGGGTGGTCCGTTCCATGAAATCTCTGACGCAGCTTATACATTTCGGTTATCATCAGGCGATGAGCTGCCTGTTCCCCGTCGCGATCTTCGGAACATTGGCGCTGTCCAGCTTAGTCGATTGGCCGTTCATTCACCGATATGATGCCATACTGCTCATCCTGCTTGCCGTGCAGTACCTGATGTACCGCAGCGGACTGGAGACGCTAGACGAAATAAAAGTAATCGGCTTGTTTCACGTGATCGGCTTGGTGCTGGAAATCTACAAGGTGCATATGGGGTCCTGGTCGTACCCCGAGCCGGGATTTACGAAGCTGCTCGGCGTGCCGCTCTATAGCGGATTTATGTACGCGAGCGTCGCAAGCTTCATGTGCCAAATCTGGCGCAGGCTCAAGATGGATATGACCGGATGGCCGGGGTTGACCGCTGCCGGTTTGCTGGGAGGAGCCATCTACCTCAACTTTTTCACCCACCATTTCCTGCCCGACGTGCGTTGGTGGTTGACCGCGCTCGTGCTTGTCGTGTTCTGGCGAACATGGATCCTGTACCGGGTCCGGGGCAAGACGTATCGCATGCCGCTTACGCTCGCGTTTGTCATCGTCGGTTTTTTTATCTGGTTGGCCGAAAACATCGCTACCTTCTTCAACGCTTGGAAGTATCCGGATCAGCATGCCGCATGGAAGCTGGTAAGCTTCAGCAAGATCAGCTCCTGGTTCCTCCTGGTTATCATCAGCGTCATTATCGTCGCCCAGCTGAAGCACGTGAAAGCGGGTATGGCGAAACCGCCGGTGGACGGTTGAACGGCCTGCGCGCTTTTGGGGATGCCGTCGTAACCTGAAGACGACGCGATCGGCGAACCGTATCGTTTGGAGAGTGAGTTGTAGAATTGCGAAAGTTGGTGGCTATGTCGGTAGCAGGGCTGATCGGAGTTGTCGGCACATCGTCGGTTGAGTAACACGCGGTTGGTTTTCTAACGGACGCCAAGGCCACTATTTTGCCAAAAAAGTGCGGTTGTGATTTCTAACGGACACAGGTGACGCTATTGCTCCCATTTGGTGCATCGAGTTAAGGGATTTGGCCGAATAAGGGCCGCTGGGACCTTTAAAATTTTAAAACGGCAGAAATGAGCCAAATAAGAGCTCTGCGGTCCGTTAGCGAATTCGACTGCTGCGACAGCAGGCCAACCGTCGACACTCTGGCATGCAGACGAAAGTCTTTGACCATCCGGCGGCTGTCGACTTCCCTCCATCACGAACAAAAGCGCCCGGCGAGGCGGTTTGCCCTGCTGGCGCTTTTGCTCGTGATCTTTATGCCTCAAGCACGCGTCACTCTTGCATGTTGCCGCAGCAGCGCGCTTCAAGTGCGCATGTGCGGCGCCCCAGCCTTGCTTGACTGTCTTACAGCCCTTTCGCTTCGCGGTATGCCGCGATATAAGCGGCGGCCTTCTGCTCGATCATCGAGAAGTCGCCCGACTTGACCGCTTCCTTGGTCAAGTCGGAGCCGATGCCGACGGCTACCGCGCCCGCTTTGATCCAATCCTTGAGGTTATCTAGCGATACGCCGCCCGTAGGCATGATGTTCGCTTGCGGCAACGGTCCCTTAATGGACGGGATGACGCTTGGGGAATACAAGTTGCCCGGGAACAGCTTGACCACGTCGGCGCCAAGCTCCAGCGCGTTCTGGATTTCCTGAATCGTCATCGTGCCCGGCATGATCGGAACGCCGTACCGGTTGCACAGCTTGATCGTGTCCGGATTAAGCGAAGGAGCCACCACGTATTCCGCCCCGGCGAGAATCGCCGCGCGAGCCGTCTCGGGATCCAGCACCGTGCCTACGCCGATAATCGCGAAGTTGTCCGCTTCCGGCGACGCTTCGCTGGAGTATTCCCGCGACAGCTGCTCGATCGCGCGCAGCGCGAACGGCACCGTCATCGTAATTTCGATCGCTTTGATTCCGCCTTTGATGGCGCGCCTCGCCATCTCCGCCACTTCCTCCGCGGAGTCGGCGCGAAGCACGGCCACAACGCCCGCGTCCGTCAATTGCTGCAATACTTTCAGCTTCTTCAACACGCTAGCACATCTCCCTTTTCGTACGTCTTTGTTCGAAAATGTTCGAATTCTCTAGCGTCATTATAGAGCTTTTCCGACGATCCGGCAACGGTTATCCTGAGAGGGCATAGTGGAAAAGCCGGATTTATCGCTTGTAATCGATCTCCAAAAACTTGTCGACTTCCTTCTCCCAGCGTTCGGACACAAACGCCGAGTGGAGCGGATGATCGTTGTACGCCTTGTATTCTTCCTGATTATCGAACTCCATGGAGAAGCCGAAGTCATAGTCGTTTTTGGCGCTGACCTGCTTATAGACTTGGAATTGCTTCACGACCGGAATCGAAGTCAGAATACGCTCGCCATCCGCCAGGAAGCGGCGTTCCTCCTCGGACCCCTTCTCATGCTTCAACGAAAAAATAACGGAATGCAAGATCCATCCTTCTGCTTTGCTCATTGTCATTCTCCTCTCTTATTTGTACTCCTAGTCAACCATTTGTAGCAGCCGAACGCGGCCGCGACAAGCGCCATCATGACGATCGCGAGCGGCAGAGCCGTCCCTTCTCCTCCAAGTCCGACAAGCGGAGCGGCTATGCCGCCGAACACGAACGACAGCATGCCGAGCAAAGCCGAGGCGCTGCCCGCCGAGCCGCCTTGATCCTGCAAGGCCAGCGACGTCGTAGTCGCGCTCGTGATGCCGACGCTCGACACGACGAAGAAGAATCCGGCAATCACCATCGGCAAGCCCAGCTCCAACACGACCCCGGCCATCAAAATAACGGTGCCCGCGCTTGCGATGGATAGCCCCGTCGCCAGCAGCTTGCGCGCTTCGATCTTGCCCGCCAATCTGCCCGCGATTTGGCTTGCCGCGATAATGCCCGCTCCGTTCAGACCGAAGATGAAGCTATAACCTCGCGGCGTCACATCGTACAGGCCTTGCAGGACAAACGAAGAACCGGATATGTACGCGAACATGGCCGCCATCATAAAGCCTTGCGTAAAGGCATACCCCATAAACGGTTTGTTGCCGAGCAGCCTTCTGAATGTCAGAAGCGTGTTGCGAAGCCCTCCGCCAGAACGGCGTTCCGGCGGCAACGTTTCCCGAAGCCCGACCAATACGGCCGCGAGCATAAGCAGCCCCGAGACGCTCAATACCGCAAATACGCCTCGCCAGGAAGAGAACGTAACGATCTCCGCCCCGATGATGGGCGCGAGTATCGGCGCGGCTCCGTTAATCAACATCAACAAGGCAAAAAACTTCGTCAGTTCCGCGCCGGAATACATATCCCGCGCGCTAGCCCGCGAGATCACGATGCCGGCGGCTCCCGCGAACCCCTGAACGAACCGAAGCAAAATGAAGGTCCATATGCTTGGCGCGATCACGCATAAAAGCGAGATGACCGCGTACACGGCGATGCCGATCAACAGAGGCGACCTGCGGCCTTTCACGTCGCTGATCGGACCGACGATGAGCTGACCGAGCGCGATGCCGACCAGACAAGCGGTCAGACTGAGCTGCGCCAGCGACGCGGACGCGTTCAGATCGTCCGCGAGCGCGGGCAGCGCCGGCAGATACATGTCGATGCTAAGCGGACCGATACCGGCAAGCATGCCTAGTATAACGGCAATGAGAAGGCGGTTCGATTTGGCGCCGCGTTGCAGGGCGGTGTTGCTGGTAGACATAAGTATGCGTACTCCTCTCTAGCTGCATGGTAAAACGCCCTCGCCGTCATAGGCGGCGCAGAAATCCTAGCTATAATTGTAGCCCTCGGTGTCCGATGTGGCAATTGCATCCCAAAAAGAAGCATTTGTTCCCGATTTCTGTTAGAATGGAAGCGGCGACATTCATAGCGGAGGTAACGGCATTGGACTACATCATATTAGATATCGAATTTAACGGCCGCAAGTTCGCAAGCGATCTGCCCATGGAGGTTATCGAGATCGGCGCCGTGCGACTGAACGACTCGCTCGAGATCGTGGACGAATTTTCGGCTTTTATAAAGCCGGTTTATTTTGCGAAATTAAACAGCTTCATTCAGAAAAAAACGGGAATCCCGCAGGCTTCGATCGACACGGCCGAACGTTTCCCGCGCGTCATCGGCGCCTTCCTTCAGTGGCTTTCGCGCAGCGAAGCCCCGATGATCGTCACCTGGGGCGGCGAAGATCTCAAGCGCATCGTGCTCGACACCCGCATGCATAAGCTGGACGACGCCTATTGGCTGAGCGTCGACTATTTCGATCTGCTTAAGGGGTTCCTTCGCTATCGCGGCCTCACCAACGACGTCAGCGTCGAGGGAGCGCTGCTGGAGCTCGGTCTAAGCTCCGAAGGCTCTGCACATCGGGCGCTTGACGACGCCAGAATGACGGCGGACATCTTCCGCAAGTCGTTCCCCGAGCTCGACTTCAGCTTCAAGCAGAAGTACAAGGATCAGCATTCCAACGCCAAGGAGCGCCGATTCGTCAAAAATTCGATCCGCATGCTCCGCTCGCAGAAGAAGGCGCTGACTTGGGAGTCGCTCGTCGAGCATGTGATCAAAGATAAGATCAAGCTGGACAATCCTAAGAAGGTTGCCGAGCTTCAGGC
>JAQSXN010000307.1 GCA_029256665.1 Paenibacillus sp. | reverse complement strand
AGCAGCGACATCACGTTCCTAGCGCTTGAAGGAGCATGGAAAAGCCCTTACGTATACGCCGACGAAACCAGTCTGGCGAACGCCCGCGCGGCGCTTCAAGAGAAAATGGGAGAATGAGCGTAGACTAAGCTTAATATGATAGCTTATAATAGGAGCTAAGCAGCAGCTTATTCACCTACATTCCAAGCAGGGGAGGTTGTGCGGATGGCCGAAGAGAGAAGAGCGGGATACCCGCGAACCGACATCGCCCGTCGATTGCCCGCTGTCTGCGACCGTACTCTCGGCAACAACGTATTGGACAAGAACGGCCGCTTTGCGTCCGCCTTATGTAAGAAAGCCTAGTGAACCCTCACTAGGCTTTTTGCGTCTTTTACGAAGCTTTACGATTTCTTAACTGTTTTAAGGGGAACAAGGGAACGACCGTCTCCCGTTAGCGGTCGCCGTTCATCGTATTGGGCCGGCCTCTCTGCTGCTGAGAGTTCGGATCCGGATTGGGCGGCGTGACATCCCTTGGCACCTGCGGAATGATTCGTCCCATCATATCGGCGAGCTCCTCGGCGAATCCGGCGATCGGCCGGCCTTGCCGAATGTCTTGTCCGATCTCGGAGAGCCTGCTTGCGATATCCAGATCCGCCGTGACGAAGGCATCGACGCCATACGGGTCTTTGCGGAAAGCTTCCGCGACCGAATACTTGATGACTCCGACGCGCGAACGTTCCAGGTTTCCGTCAACGTCGATGCCGACGATGGCCGTATTGCCGATGATGACGCAATGCGCGCCTTCCACGCCTTCGACATTCATCGCCAATTGCTCCAGATGGGCTTCTACCGCCGCAGAGTCTTTGATCATTTTTTTGCCCGCGTTATTCTGTTGGGTTCTTACGGACCCATTATGATCCGGAGAGGGTGATGGTTCATTTCGCGCGCCGGTGCCGCAGCCTGAGACAACGATCGCCGTAACGACCGCCGCAGTTATCCATTTGTACATGTAAGCCACCTCATTCGTATGAGTACCCGCGCGTGCTACCCACGCGAGCTTCGTTTGTCCAGTAGTTTGTCCGCTACCAATTGAGGCTATGTATGCAAATGTATATCCGACGCCGGGAGGGTTCTCATGAAAAAAATATTCGTGCTCGATACCAACGTGTTGCTCCACGATCCGCAGTCGCTCTTCTCGTTCCACGATAACGAGGTTATTATTCCCGCGATCGTACTGGAGGAACTGGATTCCAAAAAAAGGCTGGCCGACGAATTGGGCCGCAACGCCCGATCGGTATCAAGGCTGCTCGATCAGATGCGCGAGGAGGGCCATTTGCACGAAGGAATTATTTTGCCTGGCGGGGGACTCCTTAAAGTGGAGCTTAACCATAGAAGCTTCATGCGCGTCCAAGAGATGTTCGGCGAGATGTCGAACGACAACCGGATTCTGGCCGTCGCCCTGAATTACCAGATGGAGCAGGACACGCAGCCCGAGGAGGATCGGCGCAGCGTCGTGCTCGTCAGCAAGGACGTGCTGGTGCGTATCAAGGCAGACGTGCTGGGCCTTCAGGCGCAAGATTATTTGTCCGATCGGAACGTGGTCGACTCGGATCTGTACACCGGATATCTGACGTTATACGTCCACCCGTCGGTGATCGACGAATTTTATACGTATCGTTTCCTAAGCGTCAACCATCTGCAGCTGAGAGCGAAGCTGAGCCCGAACGAGTTCGTTATTTTGCGGGACGAGATGGGAACATCGAAGTCGGCGCTCCTCAAGGTCAGTCCGGACGGCGTAAGGCTGGAACCTCTGTATCTCAGCAACGATCCCATATGGGGCATCACGGCGCGCAACGCCCAGCAGCGAATGGCGCTGGAGCTGTTGCTCAACGATGACATTCCGCTCGTTACTTTATCGGGCAAAGCAGGCACGGGCAAGACGCTTCTGGCGCTTGCGGCAGGCTTGATGAAGGTAGAGGATGAGCATAAATATAAGAAGCTGCTTATCGCGCGGCCCGTCGTGCCGATGGGCAAGGACATCGGCTATTTGCCCGGGGAGAAGGAGGAGAAGCTGCGTCCGTGGATGCAGCCGATCTATGACAACCTCGAATATTTGTTCGATACCAAGAAAGCGGGAGACATCGACAAAATACTGATGGGGATGGGAAGCATTCAGGTCGAGGCGCTTACGTACATTCGGGGACGGTCTATCCCGGGTCAATTCATAATTATCGACGAAGCGCAAAACTTGACCAAACACGAAGTGAAAACGATCGTTTCCCGCGTAGGCGAAGGAAGCAAGATCGTCCTCATGGGCGATCCGGGACAGATCGATCACCCTTATCTGGATTCGCTTAGCAACGGCCTTACCCATATCGTGGAGAAGTTCAAGTATGAAGGCATCAGCGGCCATATGACGCTGGAGAAGGGCGAACGTTCCAAGCTCGCCCAACATGCCGCGGATTTGCTGTAAGAGATCATTGCGACTCCCTCGGTGAATCGAGACCCGCCCCTTCCCGTCCAAGCCTTCCTTATCCGGCTTGCGGGCGGAGCAGGGTCTCTTTTCTTTCCGGAGGGGCAAGCCCTGGGGGCGGCGCGCGGATTGCTTGGACAAACGAGGCGATTGCTGGTATCCTATACGCATAAAGGTATGGAAGCGGAAAGGACGAATACGGTGACTCTTCGCAGAATTGCCCCGCTCGTGTTCAGCTTGTTGCTGATCGTAGCGCTGCTCCTTATTCATTATACCCGCATGCTCGACTGGAACTGGACGAGAACGGACGAAAGCGATAGCTCCTCGCCCGTGTTGCCCGTAGGTTCGGTCGATGACGACGAAGATGTCAAGGATATTTATGTAACCGTTTCCCTCGAGTCGTCGCGGTTCGTCAGACTGCAGGAGCTCAACGATACGTTTATGACGGAACATCCGCGAATCCAAGTCCATCTAACGAACGAACGATCGGAACGGCCGGGATACGCGGATTGGCTTGCGAGAAGCGAACGAGGCGAAGCGCCGGACGTTATGCTGCTCGATAATGCCATTGTGCTCCCGATGGCGGTCAAAGGCTACTTAAAGTCGGTCGATTCGTTGTTGGTCGGCGACGCGATGTCCGACCAGCTTGCCGGCTTGCTCGAGCCTCTTCGCTGGAACGGTTACCTCTGGGCCGTGCCGTCGCATATTGACCCTTATTTGCTTTTCTGGAACAAGGATATGCTGGAGCAGCTGGGGATGCCGTCGCAGATCGATAATTTCGGCATGTTGGAGGATGCGGCGAAAGCGCTTGCGGGCGGGAGCGACGGCGCCGAAGTCGCGGGGGAAGCGGCTGCGTACTTGACGAACCTAAGTCCCGGGGATTTGCATCAGCTTATGGCTTGGGAAGCGAGGTTCCATCAAGAGGGGACGTCGCTCATTTCGCTCAAGGGGATGGACGAGACGGACAGGTCGCATTTGTTATGGCTGGACGGCTATGCTTCTTCGATGATCTCCCGCGTGCCGCTCACGCAACCTATCAAGCTAAGCGAATTGCTGATCGAAGACAAGCTGTTAAGCTCAGTCATGACATGGAGCGCCTACAACAAATTAAACAAAACGGCCAAAGACAAACTTGTATTGGATTCGGAGGGACCGCTGTATCCATGGTTGAACGGCAGCAGCTACGCGATATCCGCGGGCAGCCGGTCGGACGAGGAGGCGATTCTGTGGATTCAGGAAATGACGGATGCCGCAAGCCAATTCGCGTACTACGATGCGAGCGGGGAGCTGCCGGTACGGGCATCGTTATACGGCGAGCAGGCGCAGCTCGTATTCCGCAGCGGGCTCATGCCGCCGATATGGTGGTACGAGGCGCTCAGCGTGAAGCAGCAGCCGGAAGGCGGTAACGTTCTGGCCGACCCGGAGTGGCCGATTCGATGGCAGAAGAGGGAAGCGGATTGGCAAGTTCATTCGGGCGAAGAAAAGCTAGAAATCGCCGAATTCGTCGCGACGATTCCTAGCTTGCAACCTTGAACGGGGTTCGCAATGTTCCTGCTTTGCTACAACGCCACGGCGAGCTTAATGACGAGCTCGCCATCCTTTATTTCTACTTCTTTCGCTTTGAGGAAGGACATGATCAGACCGGGGTAGAATCCTAAATCAAACTCGTCTTCGAGCGCGCTTCTTGTCGTGTCCGGCAGCGTAAAGCCGTTAAACAACAGTTCGTCGACGTGGAAGATGATCCCGTTCGTGGGTTTATCCTGCACGCTGTAATGGCCTTTAACGCTGATTTCCATCCCGTCCCGTTTGCCGAAAGCGGTGATGGAGTCGTCGTCGAACGAGAAGGCGAAGTGGTTAAACCGTTCATCCTGCTCTCTTAGAAATTCGTTCAGCTTGTCTTCGGAAACGCGGATGGTGTAATTAAATCCTTTGACCTCGAGCATTTCCTTGTTGTCCTGCACCCACCCGGGCAGCTTGCCCATAGCGGCGGACAACGCTTTGAAATAGTCTCGAACTTCCGTTAAACCTGCCGTCTCCCAGAAGCTATTAAGCTCTTGCATGAGCAGCCTGATCCGTTCGCTGTCGGCGCGTCCGTTTAATTGTCCTTCGACGCTTTGCTCGAGCGCCAGGACGCGTTCCCGCTGCTCCAGCAGCTTACGCTCCACTTGGGCCAATTCGGCTTGTTTCTCTTCCAACAGTTTGTATTCGTCTTGCATGCCGCGGAATCGATCGATATATCCGCTCAGCGTGGATTTGTCCTGCGACACGATGATGTCCACATAATCGAGCACCTCGAAAAACCGGGTCCAAGATTTCATGGTCAGCAAGGCGCTATATAACGAATCGCGCTCTCCCATATAGTAGGCTCGCAGCACTTCGCCGGCATGTTCGCGCTTGTCCGCAATTTGCAGTTCCCGTTCGCGAAGCTCGTCTTCGGCATCCGACATCGTCGCCAGCAGCTCTTGTTTTTTCTCTTGAATGCGTTCGATTTCTTTATCGATCTCGACGACGGATAAGCTCTTCTCGAGCAAGTCGCGGATGTCGCCTTGCGGCGGCGATTCCGTCTGCTGTTCGGCTAACACGGGGAACTGAAGGGCGAACGTGATGCCGACGAGCATCGCCGCAAGCATGCAGACGATCCGTTGTCGATAGGTGATAGCGGCCAACGTGATCCTCCCTTCTTACCCCTCTATTGTATGCGGCGGACGATTCTATTATATCCCAGATTGCGAAAAGGATGAACTCCCAATGCGAACAAAGAACGGGCCCGCAAACGCGGCAATCGACAGTCTTATCGCGGCATCTTCGCTCATCGGCATGGAGATGGACGGGAGCGGAGCGGCGGCTTGCATATCTTTCGCCGATTATATGGCGACCTGCCTTTACGACCCGAGCGCCGGGTATTATCGTTCCGGAGCGCCGAGAGTGGGGAAACGCGGGGACTTCTATACAAGCTCGGGGCTAGGCGATCTAATGGCCCGCTCGATCGCCGCTTCGATCGACAAGTGGAGAGATGCCATGCCATCCGGAGAAGAGCGTCTACTGATCGCGGAGTGGGGGGCGGGTACGGGTCGATTGTCCGCGCAACTTGCCGCCGTGTTGGGTG
>JAQSXN010000306.1 GCA_029256665.1 Paenibacillus sp. | reverse complement strand
GGGGGCAACTCCGTCCCGTTAATCGAATGCGCCTGGCCCGACTATTCTACCGCGCGCGCAAACGGCTTTTCCTCGGACGGGGCCGCTATGGCCGGATTTGACCGTTGCTTCCCCAACATCTCAAGCAGCAATCGCCTTAGCTCTACAAGCGGCCAGCGATTGGCGTTAAACAACTGCAGGATGTTGCGCAGCCCTTCACCGTCCACCTCCTCCACATACGCCGTCCACCTCGCCACCATCGCGAGCAAATCGTCGCCCTGATCGCTTTCATCTTTGCGGCTAATCAGCGGTACGTACACAAAAGAAAGATCCTCCAGATTATCGCCGACAAACATGAAGGTATCACCGAGCAGACAGCCTTCCGGTCTTAACATATAATCCCTGCATTCCAGGAGCGCGGATGCAACCCGCAATAACAAGCCGTAAAATTGCTGCATGGTCAGGGGCTCCTGTTGCAGCCTGTGCAAAAGCATTTTCTTGCCGCTCAGGGCGTATCGGAACGTTACGCGTCCGTCCATCTCCACCCATTCCACAGGCAATAGACAAGGAACGCGCTGCGACTTCAGCATGTTAATATCCAGCTCGTCGAGATCGCCGCGCCCGATTCCTCCTTCCTTGTCCAATGTCATCTCATGGCCTCGCCCATGAATGAAATCAATTCGATAAGGCATGCCGGTTCTTCTCCTTTTATCCCGAATTTCGTTCGCCTTAAGGAAAAACTGGCCATACCGTTACGACGGCAGGCACGACCGCGATCATAAAAGGCATCCGCAAGCGTACGCGCTTACGGGGCGAATCCTTTCCGGACTCATCAGAAGCGTCGCCGTCCGGGACTTCCGCGGCGATGACAATCGATACGGATCTCCTGACGATGTCCGAAGGTATGCGCCTCGAGCCCATCAGCAGCAAGCCGATCATTCCCGCATAAACAATCGAAGCCATCATCAGTTGGACGACGGCAGCCGCCCCGATCCAAACCCCCACCGCTCCAAACAGCTTCACGTCTCCCGCTCCGATCCCGCCAAGCCCGTACAAAAGCAGCAAGGGCACAAATCCCGCTGCGGCGCCCCAAGCCGCTTCTCCCGCCGAGTTCCACCCGCCGGCAATTGCATGGAACAAGAAGCCGGCGGCAAAGAAAGGAAGCGTAAGCCCGTTCGGTATGGTGCGGGAGCGCAGATCGGTCGCAAGCGCGGCGGCAAGCAACAGCAGCGCTGCTGCCGCGGCGAAACTAATAAACACGGGCATCTCTCCTTTCCCTTGCGGCAAACCATGTTCAATCCGCGTCGTCCTTATTTCTTTTGGCTACGATAAAATGTTTGGAGACGACCGCTTCGCCGCCGTCCCCTTCAGCCGACACGGTTAATTCCCAAATGCCCGGCGTCGTATTGCCCGACACATGCCATGTCCAAGACGCATAGCCCTCTTGATCCGCTGCCGCTTCGCCCAGATGTTTGGCCTTGCTTGCTCCGCTCTTGTACATAACCCCTAGCGATACCGATTGGCCGGGATCCGTCCGCACGATGACCGTTGCTTTCTGACCCGGCCGTAGAGGAGAAGGCACGATCGAGACGATCTGCAGCTGAGGCACATCGTCCTCGTTCGAGCCGATCTTCGAGCCGTAAGACGCCGCAACGGAATCGCTCACCCAGACGCGCTCGCGGACTTGTTTCCGCAGAAGGATCGGACGGCCCAGCAGCGGCACTTTCATCGGGAATTCATACTCGAGGGTCACGCTTAGATACGCGTCTTCTTTATTATTCAAATCGGGCAGCATGAGCTTGGCAAGTCCGATGCGTTCCGGCTTCAGAGCCGATTCCTTGGCGAATTGGCGGGCCATCGGCTCGATGATGCCGCGTCCGAGCTCCGTGGACGCTAGATCGACTAGCGGCCCCCAATCGCCGCGAAGCGCGGAGCTTGCCAATTCTCCTGCCGGAGCCGGCAGCCATTCCGCGGTTTCCGCGGCGACTTCCTTCCACTCCGGCAGCATGGGAGCGCCTGCCGGCATCATGCCGGCTGCCGCGCCCGCGATGCCGACGCTCGCCAGCTCCGCCGGATACATATGCGAGGCAAGGCTGCGCGCCGTCTGCGATGCCGTCTGATGCAGCGCCATCTGGGCCGCGCACAGCGCGATCAGCAGCACGAAGGCGGCCAGGGCGAACAGGATTAGCGGAAGAACGATAGCCGCCTCGACGACGATGGAGCCATCGGCGCTTCGACCCGCCAGCGACAGCCGAGAGCAACCGGGATCGCTTTCGCGTTCAGTACGACCAACCCGCCGTCTCGGCCGCTCTATACTCCCCATTCGTGACCCTCCCTTTCAACAAACCAAGCTTGCCCATTAATTTCGTCGCGCCCGGCAGGAACCATAACTTAACCGATACGATCGCTTCGCCGGTAACGCCCGTCGGCACTTGGGACAGAATCAGATCGCTGTTTTGCTCGATGACGGCTATCATTCGAGCTAGCCGGGCATCCTCTTCACCGCCGTGGAGCAGGGCGAACAACCGCAAGTAATCCAAGTAGGACAACTCCGCCTTCGCGTATTTGGACAACGGTGCCGTTCCTTTTCGAGCGAACTCCAGCATATCCTCCGCCGCCTTTTCCACCCCGTAGAGAATGGCCGCGGACAAGACGAGCAGCGGATGGCCGAGCGTACGGCTAGCGATCAGACCTTCCATCGTTCGCACGGCCAGTCTCGCCCCAAACAATTCGCCATACGCCGCGATCAAATTGCCCATGGGATCATGGAAGCCGTACAACCAATATTCCATCTCCTGATTATGAAAGGAAGCCGACTCCGCCACCCCCTCCACATCGCCGTGCTCGATCAGATCCAGCAGCTGCTGCGGCGCGAAATGACTGAACCGGCCCGCGGCATATTCGCCGTAATAGAACATGTCCCGACTCCCGGCCAGCATCTCCGACATCCCCGCAAAGAGACCTTCCATCCGATCGTATGCTCGCCGCGCCCCCTCGTCGGCATCCCTTGATTGCCGCCAAGGATCGATCTCGTTCTCGACTCCGCCGCTTTTCCGATTAAACAACCGATTATCCTCGTTACGCTTCTTCACGGATTGAAACAGTTCCCGATGCTCCGGCAAATCTCTCATTCCGGCGAGACCGTTCAATAGACGCCCTGCATCTTGCCAAGCCGTCGCCGTCTTGTCTTCTTGCTCCTTCAGTTGCTTCTTGATATCGGCATTCGCCAGCTCCGTCCTTCGCTTAGCAATAAGCGAGGTTTGGCCCGTATATTGCGTTTCGTAATGCTGAACGGCTAGCTGGATCTCGGTTGCCCCCAGCGCAAGCGGCTGCACCGCAACGGGTGATTGCGGCGTCGCCATCGCTTGCGCCAATCTGGACAATAGCTGCTCGATCTCGCTTACGATGGACGTTCCGCCGATGCTTTGCTCATTCAGCTCATTCCGATAGGCCGTCCACCACGCGGAGCTCCGCAGCAACTGTTCCCCGCTCTTCCGAATCTCCGCCAGCTCCGAACCCGCAGGGGGCGATGCCGGGTTATTCTCCATGCCCGGAACCTTCTTTCCTTGTACCCCGTCGTAACCGCCGGATGATTCAGCTTTGCTCGAAACCCGCTTCATCTCTTCGTTGACGGCTTCCGCCTGCTCCACCTTTCGTTTGGCCTCCGATAGTTTCTCTGCATGCCTTCGTTCAAGCTTCGCGCTTGCGGAGCGAAGCTGCTGAGACAAGGATGACGCTTCCTCCTCGAACGCGATTGTCAGATCTTCGTATACAGGTTCCTCGGCACCGGCGTCTTGGCTTAGCCGTCCCGCATATTCACCGAACCGTTCCAGAAGGGAACTGACCGTGCCCGAGTTTCCACCCGCACTTAAAGCTGCCGACCCCGCCGGCACAAGCGGAAGCGACTCATCCGCGGCGATGAGTTCCGCCCCCTGCTCCTGAAGCAGCAATGCTTCCTCCAGCAGCGTCTCCCTTTTCTCGTATAACCTGCGAAGCTCGCTAAGCGTATCAATGGCTTGCCCGCTTTGCTTTAGCGAGTCTGCGAGCGGAAGCAGCTTGGCCACGATCTCCAGCGTCATGTCGACGGGAGCTTTATATTTCATCTCTTCCAGCACTTGTCTGGCAAAAACATCATGTTCGCCTAAAACGGACGACGTATGCAGACTTGCTTCCCCGACCTTCGTTCGAACGATGCCGAAACCGCCATCCATCGCCTCTTCTCCAAGGTTGCCTTCGACCACTTCTTTAAAGATCGACTCTCCGTCGGTACCTCCCCGCCCGAATAAACCGTATCGCTCGTACAGCCAGGAGTCGTACGCGGACAAGGCGGAACGCACGCCCGTCCTAGCCGCGTCCTCCGTCATGAGTCCCGTGGACATGATTCTTGCGTAATCGATCAAGGTCCCGAAAAACAACAACAAAGAGGAAAGAATAACGACGGCGAACAACGTGACCGCGCCATCGTTTCTAAACCAGAGCCTTCTCCATGCATGCCTTCGCATTCCGTCCTCCTTCCGCGCGGCGGGCCATTCTTCTCATCGAGGCTGATTGCCTCCATAAGAGGACAATACGTCTCCCGCTTGCTTCTTCGCCGTCTTGCCTCCGGCTGTCGCGTTTGCGAACTTCGCGGCATAGTAACGGGCCAAATCCACATTGCGCATAAATGCTACGGGCTCCGTAATGATCGCCTTCCCGCTCCCGGACGGATCAACGAATCCTCCTCCGCCCCATGGTCGCATCAGCATGGAGCCCACCGGCTTATCCAGCCTCACTCTCACGAAACGCAGCAGTCCCTCGTTGGCGCGCGATATCTCGCCCGCGTAATTTAATCCCGCCTTTGCAAGCCAGCCCGAGGCTTGCTCGAGCTTGCGTTCTGCCAGCAAAGTTCCTTCCTCGCCTGCATCCCCAGCCGGCAGCGATACCGTAGCCGCCTCCGCTCCCGCAGCCAAACCGAATAAGCTGCCGATCGCTCCATCCGCCCCTAATCCCGCATATAACCCGTCATAAGCGGCTTCCGAAAGCATGCCGGTTCGCGGTTCGCGGCGGCTGTTGTCCCAACCAAACGCGGCCCGCTCGGCCGTAATGGCGGCCGCATAAGTCATGATGACGTTTTGATAAGCGAACAACCCCATAAACATCATCAGCAAGACTAATAGAAACAAAATGGGGAAAACGAATACAGACTCCAGGCTGAAACTGCCGGCTTCCTCGTTTCTTATCATCCTGCAGCGGCTCAATATCCAATGGATCAGCGGCTTCCGGCGGCCCGTTCCGAGCCGTCCGCTAATTATCGAAGATCCGGCTTGCTTCATCATCCGCTTTCCCCATCAGATTCTCGATCAGCGCGATGATCCAATCCTTGAACAACAATGCGATAATGATGACGACGGCAATAATCAGAATAATTTCCAACGTCCCGAGCCCCTGCTCGTTTCGCCAGAACGTTCTCCATTTGGAGGCAAGCTTTAGCATGTTCATTGCACCCTCTCTTCGGCAAATTGTGTAACCATACAATCAAGACATCAATAAAAACGCCGGCGCCGCCACAATTACCATCATGATGAACAAGATGCCCACCAGCGG
>JAQSXN010000305.1 GCA_029256665.1 Paenibacillus sp. | reverse complement strand
AGCTTCTCCTGCTGTCTGTCATTGTACCATTCGCTCGCTTTGGGGTAAGCGATAATCAATATGCCTGCCAGCACAAGGACATACGCCATCCATCTTCTCACGATTGACCTCCAGTCTCCGCGGCATTCGCTCCGCGGGCAGAAGTGAATACCCATTTTTTGCTGCCGTAGAAATTCAAGCCAAGAATAAAGACCGTCACGGCGGCCTTCGCCAGCCACGCGGACCAGCCGAGCAGCCCGATCGCCGCGCTCATCAACATAATCGACAACGCCAGCATCGCTCCGTTCCACAGGAGGAAGCGCAGCTGCTGGCGCAAGGCGGAAGCGAAACCTCCGCTCTCCTTGCTCCTTGCCGAACGGAACGTAATCGCGTTGTTGAGCAAATAACTATTGACCATTCCGGCAATGTAAGATAGCGCCTGCGCGACGGCGTAATGGACGGAGAGCCAAGTCAGCAGACCGAATGCTCCGAAGTCGATCGCGGTATTGAGCACGCCGATCATGCCGAACATCGCGAATTGCAACAGCCAACGTCGATCTCGTTTACCGTCCATCCCTGCCTGCCAACTTCTGCTCTTCCGCACGCCCCGCCTCGGCCTTCGCTGCTTGCTCGGCGTATCCGAGCGTCTCCCGCACGATATATAACGGCCTGTTCTTCGATTCGTCGTAGATACGTCCAATATATTCGCCGATGACGCCCAGAAGAAGGAGAATAATCCCGTTGAACAGCAGATTAAGTCCTACGATGGTCGTCCAGCCTTCGATCGTTGTCGAGGTAAACAACCGTTGATACAAGATAATCAATAGATAGAAGAAGCTCCCGAGCGACAGGAAAAAACCGAGATAAGTCGCGATCTTAAGCGGCTTGTACGAAAAAGAGGTTATGCCGTCGAGCGCGAAACCGATCATCTTCTTGAGCGGGTATTTGGTCTCCCCGGCGAATCTTTCCTCGCGCACGTACTCTACGCTTGTCTGCCTGAAGCCGATCCAGCTGATCAGGCCCCGCACGAACCTGTTTTTTTCCTTTAAACTCCGCAGCACATCGCATACTTTGCGGTCGATGAGGCGGAAGTCTCCCGTATCAAGCGGAATTTCGACGTTCGTCATGCTGCGCAGCAGGCGGTAGAAGGCAAGCGCCGTCAGCTTTTTGAACAACGTCTCGCCCTTGCGCTTAAGCCTGCGGCCATAGACGACCTCGTAGCCTTCCTTCCACTTGGCGATCATCTGCAGGATGACCTCGGGCGGGTCCTGCAAGTCCGCGTCGATCACGACGATCGCATCGCCTTGCGCGTAATCCATCCCCGCCGAAATCGCGATCTGATGGCCGAAGTTTCGCGAGAAATCGATTAGGCGCACATTGGGATCGGCGCCGGCGATCAGAGACGTCTTGGCGACGGTCCCGTCCCGGCTGCCGTCGTTGACGAAGATGAGCTCGTACGGCTCGCCCGCGGAGTCCATCACTTCCTTCAGCCGCCCGTACGTATGGTCGATGACTTCTTCCTCGTTGTACATCGGAACGATAACGCTGTATTTGACTTTAACGGTCATAGGCCATAACTCCTCGTGAGCAACTAGAATAACCAGCTAGGGAACCAGCGAAGCAGCACGTCGACGTACCACTTAGGCACCAGCATGCCCGATAGAGCCGGGTAGAACAGCGCGAACAACGCGATGGCTGCTACCACATACCACTTGCGCAGCGTGGCGAAGGCAGGGCGTTTCTCTTCCAGCGCTTTGAAGCAATAGACCGTGCTCAATACGATGAACGGCACCATTGCAAAATAATGATACAGGAACGTCTCGCGCGGCACCAGCATCCAAGGGACATATTGCGCGAGAAAAGCGATCCAAAGCATGTACGCCGACTTGTCTTGGCGTTTGATGCTGAGATAAGCCGCCGCTATCATCGTGAACAATCCCGTCCACCAGACGAGCGGATTGCCCATCGCCGCGATCGTCGATTTCATCCCGGCCGCTAGCTCGCTGCCCGAATAATACCAGACCGGACGTTTCATGAACGGCCATTCCCACCAAGACGACGAGAACGGATGGGACGATACGAGATGGCTATGGTAGCTGTACATATGGGTCTGATAATCGACCAGCGCCTTCAGCGTGTAGCCGCCTTGCATCACGCCCAGTATCGGAATGTAGGACAAGGCATAGATGCCTGCCGGAATGCCGATGTAGAACAACAGGCATGCCGCCAGCGTAAGGATCGTATTGCGCGGGAACAATCGGGCGGCGCGTTCGAGCTCGTCCGGATTGTAATCGTTCATCCCTTCGTTGCGCTTCAGCAGTCGCTTGGCCGCCGCGTACTCCTTGTACCGGTCGATCAGCGACAGCGCAAGCATGACGGCCAGCCCCGCCCCTCCGTACAGGACGATCCACTTGGAGGCGACGCCGAGACCGAAGGTAAGCCCTGCGAGCCCCAGCGGCACGAATGTCGCGGCAAGCGACGAACGATAGAAATTCATCGTGACGTATCGTTGCATGAAGTAGAACATCAGCATGATAAAGAATACGCCGTACACGTCGATTGTGGCGATTCGCGTCTGGGTGAAATGCATGAAGTCCGCCGCCAGCAGAAGCGACGCGGCAACGGCGAACGTCGTCCGTCCGAACAAACGTCTTGCCATCAGGTAGATGACCGGAATCATCGCGGCGCCGAACAGCGTGCCGGCGATTCGCCAGCCGAACGGATTCAATCCGAACAGCTTGATGCCGATCGCGATGATGAGCTTGCCGAGCGGCGGATGCGTATTCTCGTACGCCACCAAGCCTTCCAGATTTTCGTACGCGGTGCGGGCATGATAAATCTCGTCGAAGTAGCTGCCCTTCATGAAATTATGGTTGTAGACCATCAGCTTCTGCTCGTCGAACAGATTCCGGGCGGCTCCCCGCTTCGGCTCCTTGTCGTTAAGGGCAACGATGGAACGGATGGGCAGCGGCTCCTTGCTGCCCGCCTCGTAAATGCCGAGCTCGTTCATCGAGAAGCCCGCTCCGGTCACCGTCAGCTTGACATACCTGGCCTCGACGTTCAACGTCTGGCTCTTCCACGCAAATACGTATACATGATTATTGTCGACATCGATCTTGTTGTTCCAAACATCCGGCGTTACGCCGAATTCGTACGTGTAGGTGCCCGTGCCGACGCCGCCGAAGCTGGTCAGCCGCTCCAACTGCTTCGTCTCGCCCAAATCAATGTAGAACCCTTCGCCGGCGGAAGACGGATGCCACACGGTCTCCGGGTCCTTGAACGAACCGAGATTGACCAACGCGACTAAGATATAGGCGGCCGTGATGCCGCCCATCCACCACCAGTCCTTGCGCTGGAAGAAGCGGTCTGCTGTATGGCCTTCTGGTGCGGCGCGGAACGGCTCCAGCCGCTTGGCATCCGCTTTGAGCGCATCCTCCGGTCGAATGGTATCGTATAGCAGCCGGTTGCGGTTTCGGTACAGGTCATGGCCGACGTACAACGCATAGATCAGCAAGCCGATATTCGCGATGGCGCAAAGGATAACGACGCCGTCGGTAGGCACGTTCGTCGTCTGTACGCTGAATTTGAGCACGTAGCTCATGTTGATGAAATTCGTGATCGTGAAGCCGAAGAACAGCCGCAGCATCCTGCGGTCCATCGACTGGATGTAAGCGAACAAGCTAAGCAGCATGATCGGGAACATGTATCGTTCGTGCATCTTCGTCACGCCGATGAACACGATCGCGATCAATACGGCGGCTACGTAGAAGGAGCGGTCTTCATCGCCCTTCTTGGAGCGGACCAGCGACAGAAAGGCGGCCGCGATGACCGCAAGCCCGATAAACAACGTGCCCCAGCCCTGATAGGACATGAACAGCCAGCTCTCCTCGAGCGGCTTCCAGTTCCCGCCGGTCAGCGAGTATAGATTAAACGCGTTAAGCGTGGCGTACGGGTATGACGACAACGTCCCGTGATACAGCTCGTAGACGCCTTTAAGTCCTCCGTTCCCCCAGAAAAACGGCAGCGCCAGCAGAATAAACGTACCAAAGCCGTAGTAGGCGCTCACCGCGACGTTTTTCCACTGTCTGCCCAGGAGAAGCGCCACCAATAGAATCGGCATAAAAATAAACGTCTGCGGTTTAATCAGCGCCGCTATCGCGTACCAGACGGACGCTCTGCCGAATTTCTTCTCCGCCATCCCGGCGATCGCGAGGGTGAGCACGAGCGCGAATACGGCGTCCACCTGGCCCCACGCCGCGGAATCCAGAATCGCCGCGGGATTAAAGGCGTACAGCAGCGCCAGTCCGACCGCAGGCGCCTCGCCGAGCTTGCGCTTGGCGGCGCGGTAGATAATCGCCGCCGCCGCCAAGTCCGCCGCGATAGCCGGCAGCTTGTAGAGCAGTAGGGCGGCCGTACCGTCCGCCGCGAGGCCAAGACCGTCCTTTATCAGCCCTAGAACATACAACACATAGATGTACCCCGGCGGATAATCGACGAATATATCGGTATGGTAGAAGCCGGATATGCCGTCATTGACGACCTGATCCGACCAGAAAACGAACAAGGCGATATCGTTCTCGTAGCCCCCGTGGCCAATCCCGATGGCGACGCGCAGAGCCAGCGCCGCGGCGAATCCGCCGTAGAGCCAAATATCGCGCGCGCTCTGCCCTTTGGCGAACCGGTCTTGCCTCCGCAAGAGGGAATTCCGCACGACCGCAAAGCCGATCGTAAAGAGCGCGGCAAAGGCGAGCGTCGAGAGAATGGATACCTTCAGCGGCGCCTGCTCCTCCTCGCCGCCGCTTACAGGCGTCGATGCGAGCGGGAAGACGGCCGTGCCGTCCGGCACTTCGCTCACTTCCTCTACGGCGATGTCGTCAAACCAGCCGTAGCCGGCATTAATGCTGCCGTAACCGCCAACGTTGACGCCAACCGTAATCTCCTTCTGATCTTTTTCCGTCTTGCCGTAGAACTCGAGATACGTCCACTCGCCGCCGGTGTCGTGAAGCTGCGGGTATTGCACCGCCACCCCCTCGACGGACAAGTGGGCGCCGGATGCGTCTTGTCTCAGCCCCTCCGCTTTCACGTAGCCGGAGAACCGGTACAGCTTGTCTCCCTCTATCTTGACAGTCTGAATAAATCTAGCGTGGTTATCGCTTTCGTTGCGTACGACGGCCGCCCATTGTCCGCCTTTCGACGAACCTTGCTCCGCGGCGTATGCGGTCGTGGCTTCATCTTTGATCCAGGCTTCCGTCGTCCATCCGACGGGCATTCCGTTCTCGGTCTGTTCGAAGCCGCCGTTCTCGACCAGATTGCCGGCCGCGTATGCCGGAATCATGTTCCATAACAGAGCGGCGAGCATAAGCAGCGAGATCGAATAGAGGCGAAGGCCAGCTTTCTTCATGTTCAATCACAATCTCCTCCAACTATAATCCGTATAAAAGGTTGTACTGATAACCGAACTTTTTGAACATTCACTATAAGCCATACAGGTTCACTTTATCGAATGCGCAGGGCGCGGTCAATGCAATTAGCAAAAAATTCATGCGACGCCTGGCGTGACTGCTAACCTAGTACGGGCTCCTTC
>JAQSXN010000304.1 GCA_029256665.1 Paenibacillus sp. | reverse complement strand
ACGGAAGAGCTTCAGGCGCAATCCGAGGAGCTGCAGATGCAGCAAGAAGAGATGCGAATGACGACGGAGCATCTGGAGGAGCAGAATCTCTTCGCCGAACAGAAGACGCGCGAGCTGGAGCAGGCCAAGTACGAGCTGGAGGCTTACGCGGAGAAATTGCGGCGGAGCGCCCAGTACAAAACGAACTTCCTCGCCAATATGTCGCACGAGCTGCGCACGCCGCTTAATAGCGTCCTGATACTGTCGCAGATGCTGTACGAGAACGACAACAAGACGTTGACCGAAGAAGAAGCCGGCTACGCCCGCGTTATTCATTCTTCCGGCAACGACTTGTTGGCGCTTATTAACGACATACTGGATCTATCCAAGATCGAAGCCGGCAAAATTGCGCTGGTCATGGACGACGTCAACGTGACGGAGATTCCGGAAATGATGCGGATGATGTTCGATCCCGTCGCGGACAAACGCGGCATCACGTTCCGGATCGAGCTGCAGCATGAAATTCCCGCGGTCATCCGCACGGACGGCCAACGGCTTCAGCAAATACTGAAAAATCTATTGTCCAACGCGTTCAAATTCACGGAAGACGGAACGGTCACCCTGAAGATCCATCAAGCCGATCCGGCCGTCGTCGCGGACAGGCTCCCGGGCAGCGATCCGGAAGAGATGGTCGCCTTCTCCGTCATTGACACGGGCATCGGCATTCCAAAGGACAAACAAGAGCTGATATTCGACGCGTTCCAGCAAGTCGACGGCAATACGAATCGTTTGTACGGAGGTACGGGACTCGGCCTTTCCATCTGCAGCGAATTCGCGGGGTTGCTCGGAGGCTGCATCGTCGTGGATAGCGAGCTTCATAAGGGAAGCACCTTCTCGCTGTATCTGCCCGCAACCCGCTGCATGGAGATGGAGCAGGCGGCTCGGGAAGTGGCGGCATCGTATTCGCTGCCTTCCGGCAATCATCCCGAGAGCGGCCGTTATGCCGCCGACGACGGCGAAGCGGTTGCCGACGGTGACGCGAAAGCCCCGCAGGAGAAGCCGGCTCAGGGTTCAGTGTCCGAGGAAGCCTCCATCTTCCTGGACAAGCGCATCCTTCTCGTGGAGGATGACGAACGAAATATTTTCGCCATCGTCAAAGCGCTGTCGAGCAAGGGGCTGGAGGTCGTCGTAGCGCGCAATGGCCAAGAGTGTCTGGATATCGTGGCGGATGACATCGACTTCGATCTCGTTCTGATGGATATCATGATGCCCGTCATGGACGGATTCGAGACGACCCGCGCGCTGCGCGCCAATGAGGCCATGCAGGATAAGCCGATCATCGCCCTTACGGCGAAAGCGATGAAGAGCGATCAAGAGAGCTGTCTGCAAGCCGGAGCATCCGATTATATCAGCAAGCCGATCCACATGGAGCAATTGTTCTCTCTGATGCGGGTTTGGCTGACAAAGCAGGTGAGGCATTAATGCTGGAGAACGGATTCGGATACGACGAGAACCGCGGCGAACGGGCAACCGCTGCTGCCGATGATGGTTCCCGCGAAGACGATTCGGGCGAGGAAGGATTTACGGAGCTGGAAGAGCTCGAAATCGATCTGCTGCTGGAAGCGATCTACCGCTTGCGCGGCTTCGACTTTAGAAGCTACTTGCGCTCGTCCCTTCGCCGCAGAATTCGCCATCGGATGAATCTGGAAGGCGTCTCGACGATCTCTTCCCTGCAAGAGCGCATCTTGCATATCGACGGCTGCTTGGAGCGGCTGCTCGAGGACTTCTCGATCAAGGTGACCGAGATGTTTCGGGATCCCGCTTTTTTTCTCGCGTTCCGCAAGGATGTGGTCCCCTTGCTTCGCAAGCATGACAGGCTGCGCGTCTGGCATGCCGGCTGCGCGACGGGAGAAGAGGTATACTCCATGGCGATATTGCTGGAGGAGGAAGGGCTGCTCGATCGGACGACGATCTATGCGACCGATATGAGCAGGACCGCGATCGCCCTTTCCAAGGAAGGACGTTTCCCGCTCAAACGAATGCAGGCCTATACCAAAAACTATCTGCAGGCGGGCGGCTCTCGCGAATTCTCGGCCTATTACGCCACGGATCACGCGTATGCCCGCTTCCTGCCGTCGCTTAAACACCATATGGCGTTCGCGCAGCATAATTTGGCGACGGACGGCTCGTTTAACGAATTCCAGGTGATTCTCTGCAGGAACGTGCTCATTTATTTCTCGCCGGAGCTCCAAAGCCGCGTGCACGGCATTCTGAACGGCAGCTTGGCGCCCGGAGGATTCCTTGCCCTCGGCAGCAAGGAATCGCTCATCTCCCCGCAGCGAGGAGACTTCGAGGAATTAAATCAGGACTATCGGATTTTTCGCAAGCGCGTCTTGCCATCCAATTAACCCGCAACAAAAAAAGAGGCGTCGTCGCTTACGACCGCCTCTTCTTTATTGCCTGTATTTCGTCAGCCACACATCGGTACCGCCGCTCGCGGGGACAACCTCCACCTTATCCATCAACGCTTCCATCAGATAAATGCCGAGACCGCCGGCTTGAAGATCGGGAACGGCCGCGCCTCCGAGCGGCGTCGACGCGAGCGCCGTCCCGTCGAATACGAACGGAGGTCCTTGGTTATGAACCTGAATGGTCAACGCCTGCTCGTCATGACGGAACGTCACTTCGATCATTCCCTCTCCGGTATCGCCGCCATGCATGACGGCATTGCTGCACGCCTCCGACACCGCCACCTTCATGTCCTCGATGTCTTCGTAATGAAAACCGAGCTTGTTCGCGATGCCGTATAAACAGATTCGGACCAGATCGATATGATCCGCATGAGCCGGTATACGCAACTGTACTTCTTTCATCCCTATGCCCCGGCTCCTTCCTTTAAATATCCCGAAATCCCGGTCAAATCGAACAATCGTTGCACCTTGGCCGGGATCTCCTGCACGTAGAACGGGGCGTCAAGCTGATCCCGCGTTTTGAGGATGGAGACGATTACGCCGATGCCCGTGCTGTCAATGTACGTCAGATTTCTAAGATTAAGCACAAGCGCGACATCCTCGCGTTTCAGCGCATTGTCCAGCATGCCCTGCAGCTGCGGCACGGCCGCGAGATCCAGTTCGCCTTCCAAGTACAGCGTGAATTCGCCGTTTCTTTCTACCGCCCGAACGTTAAATGGTTCTGCCTTCATCATAGGTTCACTTCGCTTTCTGCAAGGATAGACGGTTATACCGTCGCTAAATGATAATAGCTGATCGAGCTCAGCTCTCCGCTCGCTTCGTCCAGGAAAACTTTCAGCAGCGCTTCGTCGCGCTGGAATACGATCCCGTCCTCCGCTACATAATCAGGTTCTCCCAGCGCTTCCTTCAGATCGGTTAACGTTGTTGCGACGTAACGATCGTCAAGAAGAACTTCCTTCACATCCTCGGCAATGTCGATGGATTGAATGTATTCCCCGAAAAACACGACCTTCAGCCTCTCGTACTCGTATATCACAAGCTCGCTATAGAACTCGTCTTGCGTTACGCCTTGCGGTTCGCCCAGCTTGCCGATGACCGCCGCGCGATCGTCGTACAGCGTAAGCTCTTCCACGCTGCGCAGAAGAATCGGTTCGGCTGCCGCCGTCTCCGTTGCTTGAACAACCGGCGTTGCCGCAATCGGTTCTTCGGACGCGAGGGAACCCGCGTATTGGATCTCCGGCCCGACAACCGGCGAGCGTGACGGCAATGGATCTGGCGTATGCGCGTCGGCCGACATCATCCCGCTCAGGATTAACGCTGCGAAAAGGATTGCTTTCATGTGTGCACCCTCCCTGCGATTAACCATTCTGCTAGAGTCTATACATATGGTATAAACCAATTGCCAAGGTTTGAAACCGCCGGCGCGCAACTTTGTCATCATAAATCCGCGAGTTAATGCAGGACGGCATGCACCATGCAGATATCGTCGCGTTGCTTCTCTCCGCCTCGCTCTTCGAGCAGCGACTCCACCCACTCGTCCGGGCCAAGCCCTTGTCCCTGCTTCTTGCGCACGGCTTCCGCCAGCTCGCTAGTGACGCAGTCGCTTCCTTCCAGCGCGTCGAGCAAGCCATCCGTGTACAGAAACAGCTCGGTACCCGCCTCGTAAGACAGACTAACCTTCTTGACTTCAAGACGCTTGAACAGACCGATGGCCGGCCCCGTCGGCTCCATGTACACCACTTCGCCGCCCGCGGCGATAAACCCTGCCGGATGTCCCGCGTTCATATACTCGAGCTGCCTGTTCTTCGTATCTATCACAACGAATATGGCCGTAAAATAATAATTGATTAGCTCATCCGGGCGATATAGACCGCCCATATATTTGTTCAGCTCTTGCATCACTTCCACCGGATCGTTGACCCTCATGACCAGGTCCCGGAGCACGGAGGAGATAAACATGCATACTAGCGAAGAGGAAATGCCGTGCCCCATCATATCCAGCAGCATCACGCCGTACCTGTTCGCGTCGATGCGGAACCAGGCGTAATAATCGCCGGCAAGCTCCGACGAGGGGCGATAGGATGCCTCGATCTCGATGCTCCGATCGCGAATCGGGTCGCTAAGGACGCTGCGCTGCACCTGCTTGGCGAGCTCCAGCTCGTAGCGGATGCGCTTGTCCCGTTCCTTATGCCAATCTTTCTCGTGCTTGAGACGCAATGCGGAGCGCATCCGCGCCAACAGTTCAAGTTTATTGATCGGTTTCATCACATAATCGGAAGCTCCCGCGTCGAGCGCTTCGGCCAGCTTGTTGGAGTCTCCGACGGCCGTTACGAAGATGATCGGCACGTCCTTGAATCTGGTTTCGGCTTGTATTCTTCTGCAGGCCTCCAATCCGTCAATTTCCGGCATCATCATGTCCATCAGGATCAGATCGACAGGCACTTCCGCCGAGGTTCCGCCGTCCATGCCAAGCATGTCGAACAATTCCCTTGCGGATGAGGCGATTCGTGTATCGGCGTAGCCCGCTTTCGTCAATATGGCGCGAATGATCATTTGGTTCGTTACATTATCGTCTACGATAAAGATGCTCACGTGCGGGTCCTCCCACTATTTCTTCCAGAATCGGTCCTCTATGTCTAAATAGCCTACCCCGAAGGGCAGGCTATCGCCGGTCTTATCTGAGAGGCGGTTGATTGTTATACCCATTGTACATCATATAAGGGTGAAAGTAGACATCCCGGTCGAAATCGTCATTCGCGTATTCGCGTCCGCCCCAGGCGATCACGACGATTTTGTCGCGGTCCATCTCGGCTTCGAGCCGCTCCGCTTCTGCTTCGGCGACTCCTAAGGATCTCATCTTGGCCCTCAGCTCGTCTCCCGTATTGCGGAAGATATTACCGATCGCCGTGCCGATTCCTTCGTCCATAATGCCGATCTCCTCGGCATCCGTCCGCTCCGCGAGCCGTTTCGTCCTCGTTTTGTCATGCGTCAGTACGAAGATGCGATCCTCCGCGTAACCTTCCCGGCGGAATCGATGAACTTGCTCCTGAACTTCCTCCCGCGTCATCACCGTGTGCACCTTCGTCTGTTCCGTGTTGATCATCGTCATATGAATTCCCTCCGTTTATTAAAGTTATGG
>JAQSXN010000303.1 GCA_029256665.1 Paenibacillus sp. | reverse complement strand
TGGGAATCAGCGCCGCGCCGCCGACTCGCTCCGCTTCGTTTGGAGAAACGATAACGCGATCCGCTACGCTTATGAAGGATATGACCGTCTATATTTTCGAAAGTTTCAAAATGCTGATAACCGGCCAATTCAAGCTCGACGATCTCGGAGGACCGGTCCGCACGGCGGAAATGACCAGCCAAATCGCCAAACAAGGCATCGTGCAGCTGACTTCGTGGACGGCGTTGCTGAGCTTGTACCTGGGCATCTTCAATCTGCTGCCCGTGCCCGCGCTGGACGGAAGCAGGCTGCTGTTCCTCGGGCTGGAAGCCGTCAGAAGGCGGCCGCTCGATCCAAACAAAGAAAGCATGGTCCACTTTATCGGCTTCGCGATGCTGATGCTGCTCATGCTGGTTGTCACCTATAACGATATATTACGATTAGTACGAGGGGAGTAGTCTGTCGCTCATGTCCAAGGATAAAGGATTCGTAACGGAAATTACGCCGCAAAGCGAAGATTTCTCAAAATGGTATATCGATGTCATCAAAAAAGCGGAATTGATGGATTATTCGCCCGTGCGCGGTTGTATCGTATTCCGTCCGGAAGGTTACGAGCTGTGGGAAAACATGCAGCGCGAGCTGGACGCCAAGTTTAAAGAGACGGGACATCGCAACGCGTATTTCCCGCTCTTTATCCCGGAGAGCTTCTTCCAGAAGGAGAAGGAGCACGTGGAAGGGTTTAATCCCGAGCTTCCTTGGGTAACCGAGGCCGCAGGCGAGAAGCTGGAGGAACGCCTCGCGATCCGTCCTACATCGGAGACGATGTTCGGCCACATGTACGCGAAGTGGATCCAATCGTACCGCGATCTGCCCCTATTGATTAACCAATGGGCAAACGTCGTGCGTTGGGAGAAACGAACGCTGCCATTCCTGCGAACGAGCGAATTCCTATGGCAAGAAGGACATACCGCCCACGAGAACGAAGAAGAAGCGCGCCAGGAAACGATGCAAATGCTCGAAGTGTACACGAACTTCGTGGAGGACTTCCTGGCCATCCCGGTTATCAAAGGCGAGAAAACGCCTTCCGAACGGTTTGCGGGCGCAGTCGACACGTACTCCATCGAAGCGATGATGAAGGACGGACGCGCGGTGCAAGCGGGCACGTCCCACTACCTGGGCACGAAATTCGCCGTGGCGTTCGACATCAAATATTTGGACCGCGAGAATACGCTGCAATTCTGTCATACGACATCTTGGGGCGTCAGCACGCGCTTGATCGGCGCGTTGATCATGGTGCACGGCGACGATCGCGGATTGGCGCTTCCGCCTAAGGTTGCTCCGACGCAGGTTATCATGATTCCGATCGGACCCGCCAAGACGCGCGAGCAGGTCGTCGGCAAAGTGGACGAGCTGTACGCGGAGCTTAAGAAAGCAGGCGTTCGCGTACGCGTCGACGATCGCAGCGACGTCAGCCCGGGCTGGAAGTTCAACGAATACGAGATGCGCGGCGTGCCGCTTCGTCTCGAGGTTGGACCGCGCGACATGGAGAACGGCGTAGTCGTCCTCGTATCTCGCATTACGGGAGAGAAGCGCATCGTGAAGCAGGACGACTTGGTGCAAGAGGTTCAGAACATGCTTGCGGAGACGCAATCCGAGATGTTCGAACGGGCGAAAGCGTTCCGCGAGAGCAACTCCCGGTCGGTCGAAACGCTGGACGAGATGAAGGCGTTCCTGGAAGAGCAGCGCGGCTTCGTCGAAGCGGGCTGGTGCGGATCCGCGGCCTGCGAGAAGCAAGTAAAAGAAGAAACCGGGGCGACCAGCCGCAACATCCCGTTCAAGCCGGCTTCGGAGAAATCAATTTGTTTGGTATGCGGCGACGCCGCCAAACATACTGTCGTATTTGCGCGCGCTTATTGATCCCCGGCGTATGCCCTTAGTACGAATCGACAGGAGTGAACGATTATGACCAACGACAAGCGTCAGCGCTTCGAGCTGCTTCTGCAGCAAGCGGAGCTGCCGCAGGAGCTTATTCATACTTATTTCCAAGATGGCCATATCGAGCAAGTCATCGTTAGCAAGTCCAACCGTGAATGGACGTTTTGCATCCGCAAAACGTCCATGGTTCCTTTACAGGCCTATAACGGTCTATGCCAGGCCGTGCGCCAGAAATTCAGCCATATCGCGGACATTACGTTCGTGTTCCAGTACGAAACCGTCGTCGATACGGAAAATATCGTCATGCAATATTGGCCACTCTTCATGGAGTGGGCCCAGCGCGAGATCGCTTCCGTCAATGGCTGGCTGCAAAAGGCTTCGCTCGAAGTGGCCGGCGACATCATTAGCTTAACGCTGATGGACGCAACCGGCCTCGAGCTGGCGAGGAAAAAGAAGGTGGACGAGGCGGTCGTTTCGTTCTACCGGACGCACTTCGACCGTGAGTGCAAGGTGAAGCTGGCCGTCGGCGAATCGAATCAGGAAGTGTACGACCAGTTCATGATGAAGATCGAGCAGGAGGAGCGCGAAGCCGTCCAGCAGTTGATGGCGGAGGCGCAATACGATTCCGGCGACGGCGGCGAAGACGGAGAAGATGCGGTAAGGCTCGCGGTCGGCTACGATATTCGCGACGAGCCGGTGCCGCTCATGAACATTCAGGACGAGGAGAAAAAGATCACGGTGCAAGGCGCCGTATTCGGACTCGACGTCAAGGAGCTTCGCAACGGCAGCACGTTGTTTACCTTTAACGTAACGGACTTCTCGGATTCCATCGCGATGAAGATGTTCGCCAAGACGAAGGACGACGTCAAAATTTTGTCGCAGCTCGAAAATGGCAAGTGGGTGAAGGCGCGCGGACGGATCGAATACGATCGGTTCATGCAGGAGCCGGAGCTTGTCATGATGCCGAACGACCTTCATGAAGTAGGTTCGCCGCCGGAGCGGAAGGACCATGCCGAAGAGAAGCGGGTGGAGTTCCACTTGCACACGACGATGAGTACGATGGACGCGGTGACGTCGATCGGCGACTACGTCAAGACGGCGGCCAAGTGGGGCCATAAAGCGATCGCGGTAACGGATCATAGCAACGTGCAATGTTATCCCGACGCGGTCAAGGCGGCAAAGAAACACGGCATTCAAGTCTTGTTCGGCTTGGAAGCGAACGTCGTAAACGATGCGGTTCCCATGGTCTTGCATGCCCGGCCGGAACCATTGGCGACCGCGACCTACATCGTCTTCGACATCGAGACGACGGGGTTATCCGTCGTCAACAATAAGATCATCGAATTAGCCGGCGTCAGAATGCGGGAGGGCAAGGAAGTGGATCGCTTCTCCACCTTCATCAATCCGCACGAGAAGATCCCGTACCATATCCAGCAGCTGACGAACATTAACGACGAGATGGTCAAGGATGCTCCGGAGCTTGAACCTAAGCTGCGCGAGTTTGTCGAATATATCGGCGACGATATCCTTGTCGCGCACAACGCCCGGTTCGACATCGGCTTCATACAAGCGAACTGCAAGGCGATCGGATTGCCTGAAGTGACCAATCCCGTGCTGGATACGCTCGAGCTGGCCCGATTCCTTCATCCGACGATGAAAAACCATCGGTTGAACACGCTGGCGGACAAATACAAGGTCAGCTTGGACAACCATCACCGCGCCATCGACGACTCCATTGCGCTCGGAGGCGTGTTGTTCGGCCTCATCGGCGACGCGGCGGAGCGCAACGTGCGCGACTTGAATCAGCTTAACGATTATGTCGGCTTGGACTTATCCAATCAACGGCCATTCCATTGCAATATATACGCTCTTAACGCGGTAGGCAAAAAAAATCTATTCAAACTGATTTCGCTATCTCATACCGAATACTTCAAGCGCGTCGCGACGATACCGAAGAGCAAGCTCGTCGAGCTTCGGGAAGGACTGCTCGTCATATCGGGCTGCGAAAAAAGCGAGTTTTTCGAGACGGTGCTGAACAAATCGCATGAAGAAGCGATGGATGTCGCGGAGTTTTACGACGTGCTCGAAATCCAGCCCCTCGATTTCTATATGCATCTCGTGGAGAAAGGACTCGTCGGAAGCCGGGCCGAGATCGAAGGGGCGATGCGCCGCATCTGCCAAATCGGGGACGCGCTCGGGAAACCGGTCATCGCGACGGGCAACGTGCATTACCTGAACCCTCGCGACAAGATGTACCGGGACATTACGATAGGCGGCATTACCGGTTTCAGTCCGCTTAAGGGGATGCGCAAGCCCGATGCCCATTTCAGGACGACGGAGGAGATGTTGGAGGAATTCGCGTTTCTCGGCGAAGCCCGCGCTCGCGAGGTCGTCGTGACGAACACATCGGCGCTTGCGGATCGGTTCGAACCATTCGACATGTTCCCTAAGGAGCTGTTCGCGCCGATCATCGAGGGCGCCGACGAAGAAATCCGCAACACCTGCTATGACACGGCGAAGTCGATGTATGGCGAGGAGTTGCCGCAGGTCGTGATCGACCGGCTGGAGAAGGAGCTTGTCCCGATTATCAAGTTCAAATTCTCCGCCAACTATTTGATCTCCGAGAAGCTGGTCAAGAAGTCCAATCAGGACGGTTACTTGGTCGGTTCCAGGGGGTCCGTAGGTTCTTCCGTCGTGGCTACCTTCCTCGGCATCTCCGAGGTTAATCCGCTCCCTGCTCACTACCTGTGCTTGAACAAAGAGTGCAAACACAGCGAGTGGTTCCTGGACGGCAGCGTGCCTAGCGGCTTCGACCTACCGAACAAGCCTTGCCCGAATTGCGGCCAAATGATGAAGGGCGAGGGACAGGATATCCCGTTCGAGACGTTTCTTGGTTTCAAAGGCGACAAGGTTCCCGATATCGACCTTAACTTCTCGGGCGAATATCAGCCCATTGCTCATAATTACACAAAGGTGCTGTTTACGGAGAAGTGCGTGTTCCGCGCGGGAACGATCGGCACGGTGGCGGAGAAGACCGCATACGGATTCGCCAAAAAATATGAAGAAGAGCATCAAAAGAAATGGCGCGGGGCGGAGCTGGCCCGGCTAGCCAGCGGATGCACGGGCGTCAAGCGAAGCACGGGACAGCATCCCGGCGGCATCGTCGTCGTGCCGGACTACATCGACGTCGAAGACATCACCCCGGTGCAATATCCGGCCGACGACACGAACGCCGAATGGAAGACGACGCACTTCGACTATCATGCCTTTGACGAAAATTTGCTCAAGCTAGATATTCTGGGACACGACGATCCTACGATGATGCGCATGCTGCAGGATCTTACGGGCGTCGATCCGACGACCATCCCGATGAACGATCCAAAGGTCATGAGCATGTTCAACTCGTGTTCGGCGCTCGGCGTGTCGCCCGAGCGGATTCGTTCTTCGGTCGCGACTTACGGCGTGCCGGAGATGGGGACGAAGTTCGTCAGGCAGATGCTGCAAGAGACGCAGCCTTCGTCGTTCGCCGACTTGCTGCAAATTTCCGGTCTGTCCCACGGAACGGGCGTTTGGCTGGGCAACGCGCAAGAGCTTATCAAAAACGGCACTTGCAACATTAAGACCGTTATCGGCTGCCGTGACGATATCATGTTGTATCTCATCTACAAAGCGGGCAT
>JAQSXN010000302.1 GCA_029256665.1 Paenibacillus sp. | reverse complement strand
GTCGTAAGCTGGATGACCGCGCCGAACATGAGCTGCGGCTTCATGGACGGCAGCGTAATATACCACAGCTCCTGCCATCTGTTTTTGATTCCGTCCACCGCCCCGGCCTCGTACAGCGTCTTGTCGACCGTCTGCAGACCGGCGATAAAAGCGAGAAAACCGGTTCCGAGACTAAGCCACAGCTGCACGAGAATGATGATGGCGAGAATGTACAATTCCGTCTTCAACCACTGGATCGGCTCCAGGATGAAGCCCCAGCGGATGAGGAAGCCGTTGGCGATGCCGTAGCGGTCCCCGGAGAATATCATTTGCCAGATAAAAAACACGTTGCCCGATATCGACGGCGCGTAGAACACCAGCGTCATGAACGCGCGCACCTTGGGTCTCATGTCGTTGATGATCCAGGCGAAAATAAAACAGGCCATATAACTGAGCGGTCCCGTGATCGCGGCGAACAGAAGCGTGTTTTTGATGGCGATCAAGAAGATGTCGTCCTCCAGGAACAGCCTCGAATAGTTTTGCCAGCCGATGAATTTCGGGAATTCCAGCATGTTGAAGTACGTAAAGCTGATCAGCAGCGACATCGCGACCGGCAGCACGGTGAACAAACCGAACAGGATCATGAATGGCGCCATCAGCACGTAGGCGTGTTTGTTCGCTCTGGCCTCTTGCAGCTTGACGCTCCACCGCGAAGGGGGACGCGTCGCCGGAGACGCGCCCGGCCCAGCCGGTGCGTCTTCCTTCAATGTTAGCTCTGACACGCGCATCCCCCTCTCACGGTTCGAGACCGAATTCCATCCGCTTGTTGCGGATCTCTTCCTGCATGTATTGCACGTATTCCACGATCGTCTCCCGCGGCTCGGCCTTATCGCCCTTGATCGTAATGCCCATCGCCTTCTGATCGGCGCTGTTCACCACGACGCTGTAGAAGGCGTTGAGCAAATGCCGTCCCGTGAAATAACCGCCCGGAACTTCCGGTATGCCGCGCACGGATTGAAATTGCTCCTTCAGCTGCTCATAGTCGTCAACCGGCCACGGCAAGCTGTCCAGCGCGTTGATGTTGGCGGTCGGATAACGCGCGGCCGCGCCCATCAAGCTCTCCATCTCGCGTCCGAACATCGTCTGAATGTCGTCGCTCGTCCACCACTTCATGAACGACCACGCCGCGTCCTTATTCTCGGCGTCGTCCAGCATGATCGTCGCGCTGCCGCCGCTCGGCACGTCGCGCCGCACGCTGCCATCCGCTTGCTCGGTGCCGGGGATCGGCACGAAGCCCCACAGCCCGCGAATTTCCGGCGCGAACACGGTCAACTGGTTGTACGTCGTGTAGTCGGCGATGCCGATCGGCATCTGTCCCGTCCGGAACCGGTTGGGGAAGTCGAATTCCCGCTCCAGCTTGTAGTCGGTGTAGAATTCCGTCCATGTCTTGAACGTCTCGATGCCTACCCGCGAATCCAGATCGGACTCCTTGCCCCCGTCCCGGTAGAACTCGCCGCCGTTCTGCATCAAGAGCGCCGCAAACAGAGAGTTCGGCGGAATGTTTTCCCCTGGGTATTGCGGCTGCAGCACCAAAGGGAGTCCGAATTCCATATGATGTTTGTTCAGCACCGCAAAGAGATCCGCCACGTCGTCCCATGTCTCGGGCACGGACAAGCCCAGCTCGGCTAACACGTCCTTGCGGTAGAACATCATATTGAACGTCTGCGTCTCCGGCAGGGCGTATACGCCCTCCTCGTACCGGTATGGCACGACGGCGCTCGGGCGGAACCGGTCCATTACGGCTTCGAAGTCGGGGAAGCCGCTTAAGTCGGCCGCGGCGCCGCGCATCGCGTAGTTGACCGGAATATCGTTGCCGATCTGCATCGCCACGTCCGGACCTTGACCCGCCAGCGTCGCCGGCAGCAGCGTATTCATCTGCACCAGCTTCAGATTGACGTTGATGCCCGTCTCCGGCGTGAACGTCTCGTCGATCATCGCCTTCAGCGTATTGGCCTGGTCTCGTCCGCTGCCGATCCATACCGTTACCGTCTTGGCATCTTTATCCTCCGCCACGTTGCCGATCTGGTTATAATCGATGATGAAAGAGTTCACGAAGGTCTTCGTCTCATGCTTCAGTTGGCTGAAGAACCCCGAGCCCGTCCCAGGCAGCTTCTTGCCCGGCGACGCGACGTACAGCTCGTCGATCTCCAGCGGCATCTCTCGCGTGCGCAGCAGCCAGGTGCCGAGCCCGCCCGTATTCGACTTGTAGGAGCCGAGCCTTCTCGGTATCGTATAGGGCTCGTCGATCATTTCGTCCAGCTGCACGGACATCGTCTTAAGCAGCGCCTCCGCGTCGCCGCTTCCGCCCGACAGGCGGCGCAGCTCCTTGCTGATGCCCTTCAGGCGATCGCTCTCCGAACGGAACGTTTCCAGCAAATCCGGAATTTGCTGCTCCACGCGGTAATCGCGGAACTGATCCGGCGCCGCGCCGGTAATCATTAATATTTTGCGGTACATGGCATTGAGGTTGAACAGGCTGTCCTCCACCTCGCGGATGAGAGGCGCGAACTCGCCGAGCGTCGTCTCCAGCCGGATCGTCCGCTCCCCCTTCTCCAGGTAATACAGGTAAGGATCGTCCCCGCCCATTACATCCATGCGGTAACCGCTCTTGTAGCGGAACGGAACCAGCTCCATCTCCTTGAACGGCAATTGCCCGTCGATCGTCAGGCGGCGCGTGGAGTAGATGCCCCGCACGAAGTTTTGCTGCGATTTGAACGCGATCTTGTACAGGCCCGTCTCGGGCACGTCGATTTTCCATTCGATCCATTGCCCCGGCACCCGCCAATTGTACCCGCCGATCGTATTGACCTTCGTCTTGGAAGAGCTGTACGGCTCGACGGCGGGACTGGATCTCTCCGTCTGCGGATAGAGGGTCGGCGACGACTTGGCCGTCGCTTGCTCGCCTTGTACCGTGAGCAGGATGTCCTCCGTTTCCTCGGCGCCCGCCTCCCGGTAGGCTTCAATCGCTTCTTCGTAAGCCGGCGCAGGCTCTTGCCTGAACAGCTTAAGCTGCTTGATGACCATCGGCTCCCGCTCCGATACGAACGCAATCGTATGCTTGCCCGCCTCGAAGTGGAATAGGAACGGCTCGGCGTAATAGCCTTCGACATCCTTCAGGAGCGACTCCCGCCACTCCGGACGCTCGACCTGCCGAGGGCGAAGATCGTTGCCCCGATTGTCCTGCTCGACCGCTGCCAGCTCGTTGTCCCAGATTCGGTCGAATTGCAGGTACGCGGCTTCCTCGAATGGCACCTCTCCGTCGATGAGCAGCGCGCGTTCGATGCCGGAGCTCTTGCCTGCGATGGGATAATAAAGAACGGACATATGATAGAGTCCCGATTCCGGAACCTGGATTTCCCATTCGACCTGCCCCTGCTCGCCGGTCACGAGGACCTCGCCCTCCGCTCCCTCGAAACCGCTTCGCCTTTCGAAACCGGTTCCTTGTACGGATGCGTAGTCGGCGGCATCCACGACGATGTCTCTCCGCGGCGAAGCGGCGCCCTCGTGCCGCAATAAGTATTGCGCGTAATCGATGCCGCGCGTGTCGTTGCTGGAGCTTGATTCGTTTAATGCGCCGTTTGCCGCATCTGCCCGTCCTGCTTCCGGCTCCCCTTCGGCCGACGTCAAGGATACGGGACCCGGCAAGCCGGCGGCCAGCGAGATGCAGAGCGCGGCAAGCAGCGTTCCTCTTGCCAGTTGTTTCGTACGCAATGTCAGCCCTCCTTGTTGATTTGATGCCAAAGAAAAGGCGAGAGGCGCGCCGGATTGCGGCGCACCTCCATCCTGCCTTGCTGCCTTGTCGCCTTTATGAAACTTGCTGCTGCAATGGTTGCGGATTTTATTGGCCGAGCTTGGCGAGGGAGTCGGCTCCCTGCTGCTTGAATTTCTCGATCGTCGCCGTCACGGATTGGTTGTTGACGATGATATCGTCCATAATGCCGAAGAACGGATAATCCGGGATGCCTTCCTCGACGGAGATCATCCCCGTGCCGTTCACGTGCTCGATCGCCATCTGGATGTCGGCTTCCGTTTTATACCGCGCCTCCAGCCAGTCTTGGCCGAGGTATTCTTCGGTCGGCGGCACGTTGCGCATTTCCTCGAAAATGTGGTAAACGATCTGCGGATCCTTGACGCCCTTCGGAATGAACCAGCCGTTAAGCGCGGTGTTGGCGTACGTATGCTGCCCGTCGCTCTGAGGGCCTTTCGGAATCGGCACGACGCCGGCTTCGAACGTTAAGTCGCCAACGTTCCAGTCGTATTGGATCGACATGGCCACATCGCCGTCCTTGAACGTATTCGTTTCGTTCCAGTCCATTTTGTTGCCCGTCTTGACCTTCAGGATGTTCTCCACGTTGACAAGGCGGTTGACGAACTCCAACGTCTCGATCATCTTGGGATCGCCGGCCTGGTCGGCCAGCGTCGCGTCGTTGACGAACGTTACGCCGTTCGAAGCGCCGAAGTGGCGGGCCATGTCCGCGGGCCATCCGGAGAGGCCGAAGGAATCGATTTTGCCGTCGTTGTCCGTGTCCCGCGTCGCTTCCTTGGCGAGCTCAAGGAATTTCTCCCATGTCCATTGACCGTTCTTGTAG
This sequence comes from Paenibacillus sp., assembly GCA_029256665.1. Classification (GTDB taxonomy): domain Bacteria; phylum Bacillota; class Bacilli; order Paenibacillales; family Paenibacillaceae; genus Pristimantibacillus. The sequence goes on along the minus strand of JAQSXN010000302.1, from coordinate 968 downwards.
AGATCCTGAGGATCCTCGAGGCCAAGGCGCTTGAACAAGTCGCGGTTATAGTGAAGTCCTACGACCGATACGGACGGCGGGCCGAACGCGTATTCGTCCCCGCCGAGCGCGGGCAGCTTGGTCACGAGCTTCTGCTCGTTGTTGATGTCGTTGCCCGGCACCGTGAATTCGCTAAGCGGGAGCACCAGTCCCGACTTGACGGGCACGATCGCGCGTTTGAATTCCATGATCGCCACGTCCGCGAACGGTTCGCCGGCAAGCACCGTCGTCGTGAACTTATCCATGTACTCTTCGAATGGTATGTTTATGAATTCGAATTTGAAATTGTAGGCCTTCTCCAGCTCCGCCATCTTGTCGAGCCGCGCGATCTCTCCCGCCGTCTCGCCTTTGGGCTTGTCGTCCCACCATGCCGCGATGCGAATCGTCCGTCCCCCAAGATCGATGGGCTCCGCGGTAGGCTCCGCTTCGGGCGCTTTCGTGGCGGCCGGACTGGCCTCGGCCGAAGGAGCGTTAGTTGCGTTGCCGGAGCCTCCCCCGTTCCCTCCGCTGCAAGCCGTAACGACCAGCGAGCAAGCTAACAACATCATTGTAAGCACTTTCATTTTTTTCATAGTTAATCCTCCCCTAATTGATTAAACAGAAATTAAGGCAAGCCGCTCTAAGTTGTCCGCAAGCTAACCACCCGCTAGAAACCGCTTACAATCCCCCTTAAAAAATTTTGAAATCGTTATCGGTTACCCCTACCAGGCAATCGGCCGTATCAGCCGGCTGCACTAACATCATAACACCGAGCCAAACAACCGTCAATATAGTTTCGCAACAAAAGATAATTATGTTTTACTTTATGTTATGTTTTGTTTGGTTATTCCCTAACAAAAAGCGACATGATGCGCGCGAACCAAAGACACTTCCCAATGCGGCTAAGTCAGGCCTTGTCTTGCCAGATAACCATTTTACTGAACATTGTG
>JAQSXN010000301.1 GCA_029256665.1 Paenibacillus sp. | reverse complement strand
TCTTCAGCTGCTGCAGCATCTCCGCGACCTTGCCCTGCATCGTGACGAAACGGTCGGTTTTGTACGGAATCTGGTTCGGATCCGCCAGCATGGAACGGATATCCTTGATCGTCGTGAACAATCCTTGCGTGACGGCATCCTTCTTGCCGTTGACCTCGATCAGCTTCTTCTGAACGGCCTCCAGCGTGTCCGCGATTGTACCGAGCTTGTCCGTAAAACCGGGCAGCTCGGTATTGATCTTCCAGGTTCTGTTCGTGTCGCTGGAACCTCCGGTCAGCGCTTTCAGATCGGTCGCAAGCTCCATCAGCTCGGTTACGGTTTTCTCCAGCTCGGAGATCATCGGCTTGACGGGAGCCCCGGTCGCGCGCATCGAGATCGTGTTGCTTCCTTGTTCCAGATAGAACAGGTACGGCTGCTCCTGCTCGTCTTCGAGCCGAACGCCTTGCCAGCCGGACTCGTACGGGAACCGGTACGCCTTCATCTCGGCGAACGGAACTTTGCCGTTGACCATAATCGTCCGGAAGGACGAACGGTTGGAGGAGTAATTTTGTTTGGTTCGCATTCCGATTTTGTAATATCCGCTTTCGGGAACGTCGAAGGTCCAGCTGATCTCGCCGTTTCCGGTTGACCAGCGCGAGCCGTCGATCGTGTTGTACGTGATTTTCCCGCGTTTATACGGCGTGCTGTTGATCTCGTTGTCATAGCGAAGCGAGATCGAGGAGACGCTTTTCCAATCGCCTTGCTCGGCTTCGATCACGATCGGCTCCCCGCTCGTGCCGGCTTCGCTTTCGCCGGCATTCTCCTGCATGGCCGTCTCGTAGTCCGGCACCTGTTCCGGTTCCGACAGCTCGATGGAACCGAGCGCGAACGGCTCGTTGCTGGTGAAGCGGAGCGTATGCTTCCCGGGCGTCAAGTACCACTGCAGCGGTTCGACGTAAGCCCCTCCCGAATCCCGGAGCGATGTCGTGATCCAGCCGCTGATATCCTCGGCCATCGGACGGATCTGGTCGCCGTTCGAGTCGAGCGCGGCCGGGAAAGGATCCTTCCAGCGGCGGTCCAGCGTGATGGATCTCGCTTCAAGAAACTCATTGTTTCCGTCGACCGAGACATTCAGCAGGATCGGCCTTCTGCGGTTGCCGTCCGTCACGGGACGGTACGTCATATCGATCTGGTACAGCCCGGCTCGCTCGATGGATAGATCGTATTCCACCCATTCCTCGTTCGTAAGGCGCCAATCGAGCGCCTCCGCCCGGCCGTCCACGGTGCCGGCTTGAACGCTGGCGCCTTCCGATGTACGCGCGAAGCTTGCACCGGACAAGCTGACCTTGCCGTCGTGTTCGGAAGGCGCTCCCGCTTTCTTCCATTCCGCCAGCTTATCCAGAAAGTAGGGCTCGCCCGTCTCGTTCGCTGCTGCCGTCCGCGATTCCTCTTGCGATTCCTCCTGCGGCTCCTCCGCTTGCGCGGCTGACGCTTCCTCCGCGGAATTCGTCGACTGCGTTGCCCCGGCGTTCCCCGCTGCTCCGACTGCAGTCGACAACAGCATCGCGAATACCAACGCCGGCACGATTATTGCACGCCATCTCGTAAGCGCCCTTAACATTCATCTCTCCCCCTTTGCATCCATCATTCGTACATCAAGCTTTCCGATGTATCCTTATCGAAGTAAAGCGCTTTCGACATGTTCAGCGTAACGGTGATTTTTTCGTCTTCCCTGCAATCAAAGCCCGAGGTTGTACGGACGGCAAAGGGCGTGTCCGTTCCGATATCCACATACAGATACATATCCGCTCCCATTAGCTCCGCCACTTTGAGCGTGCCCGTTATCTGGCTGCGCGGATGACGATCGGCCATTTCCGGCTCTGCATGCGCATACTCGCATCTAATGCCGAGCACGACCCTCCGGTTCACTTTGCCGTGCTTCCGCAGCAGCTGTGCATGCTCGTCCGGTATGGCCAGGTAGCTCCGCTGCGTCTGCAGCTCCAGCTTGCCCCCGTCCGTTTCCACGACCTTCCCTTCGACAAAGTTGATCGGCGGCGTTCCGATAAAGCTCGCGACGAACATATTTCTCGGATTGCCGTAGATGAGGCGCGGACTGTCGACCTGCTGAATGACGCCGTCCTTCATGACGACGATCCGGTTGCCCATCGTCATCGCTTCCACCTGATCATGCGTCACATAAACGGTCGTCACGCCGAGCTGTTTGTGAAGCCGGATAATCTCCGTACGCATCTGGACTCTCAGCTTCGCATCGAGGTTCGATAGCGGCTCGTCCATCAAGAACACGCTCGGCTTCCGGACGATCGCCCGGCCGAGCGCGACGCGCTGGCGCTGACCGCCCGACAATTGTCTCGGCTTCCGATCCAGAAACTGCTCGATCTCCAGCGTGCGCGACGTCGATTTGACCGATAGATCGATCTCATGCTTCGGCTCCTTGCGCAGACGAAGGCCGAACGCGATATTTTCGTAAATATTCATATTCGGGTACAGCGCGTAGTTCTGGAAGACCATCGCGATATCGCGATCCTTGGGCGGCAGATGATTCACCAGCTTGTCCCCGATATACAGCTCGCCGGAAGTAATATCCTCCAGCCCGGCGATCATGCGTAGCGTCGTCGATTTGCCGCAGCCCGAACCTCCGACCATGACGAGAAACTCGCCGTCCTCGATCTCTAGGTTAAAATCCTTTACGGCATATTGTTTGTCCTTGCCATATCGTTTCTCAACATGCTTTAGTACAATGCGCCCCATGGCGGCACCTCCGAACAATTAGGTATGCTGTCTTAGCAATGTTCAACCTTTATTGCATGCTCCGCCGAATTCGCAGCGCCAGATATGGCCTGCCCGGCAGGCTGATCGCGCAATCGCCGGAGAAGGTCCCTTCGATCGGCTCGATTGTCATGTTCCAAGTGTCGATAACTTCCGCGGTATACGCGGCGTCCTCCGGAAGCTGGATAGGACGAACGATCGGCCGGTGAATGCCGAAGTACAACAAGTAATAGTCGTCCTGAATGCCTAGCGCCGGCACGTCCTTGATCGTGTCGATAACGGTCGACAGCCGCGGCGCTTCCTCAAGCACCTTCCGTAGAAATCCGATCCGCTCGGGACTCGTGCCGTGCAGCTCTCCTCCATGCGACCACCAGATGATGTCTTCTGGATGCATGTAGGTCTCGCCGTGACCGACGTAAGCGCCGCGAATGGTTCCTTCCCAGAACCGGTGCGTCATTTCTTCACCCGTAATGTTGCCCCACCGGCGAGGGATATCGCCTTCGTAGCAGCACTCGTCCACGACGACCGGCTTGCCGTATTCGCGGCGGATGGAATCTACAGCGGTAAGATCCCAATGCTGCAGACTGACGTGATCGACCCATGGCTTCGAGTGGTCGTATAGATCGAGCGACGTTGGATCGTACATCTTCGTTCCGTTGTGGATCGAACGGAGATGCCCGTAAGGATCGGATTCCTGCACGATTTGGAATAACCCGTCCCAGTCTTCTTTCCGCTTCTCGCGCATAAAATCGTACTCGTTGGCCAGCGACCACCATACGTTGCGATAAGCGGACAGACGCGCGATGACATATCGCAAATAAAATTCATCCCGATCCGGGCTCATCCTATCGAAGCCCCAATGTCCCTTGTCGTAAGGGTGAAACAAGATGACATCCGCTTCAATGCCAAGCTCCGCCAATTGCTCGATTCGCCGTTCCAGCCCTTGGAAGAACCGCGGCTCGAACCGTTCAAGGTCGAAACCGTCTTCCTTCGAGCCCGGAAAAGCAAAGAGCGCCGGTTCGGTGACGTTGAAGGTATACCTCTTGGGAAAGACGCACATGCGTATTTTATTGAAGGGAGAGTTCCGCAGCGCTTCGAGCGTCTCCTCCTGCAGCGCCTCGCTCTGGTGTATCCATGCGTAGCAGGTCGTTCCGAACGGAATGTAGGGCGATCCGTCCGCATATTCGAATGAATCCCGCGATGCGACGCGGACGGGCCCGTGATTGCCGGCTCCGGCGTCCGTGCATTCGAACTCGCCGGTTAAGGCATCCAGCGCCGGAACGTTGCTGCTTGTCGAGAATGTCCAAGGTCCGACAGTATCCGGCATAAATCTGATTTTGTAGACGCCGTCCCCGTCGTAAAATCCATTAACCTTAACCGACCGCTCGCCGCTCCGGAATACAGCTTCCAGTTGGACGCCGCTGAACGGGTTTTCAAACGTATTATCAATATTGATAGCGGTTTCAAACACAGCCCATCTTCCTACTGCCTGCTTAGTAATCACGACTTGTCTCTCCTTCCGCATGGCCAAACCCGCAAACGGGCCTGCCGGAAGCGAATTTTTCTCATTATACAATGCCAATCTCCCCCTTTTATAGGCGATTCAGGCCGTTTCTATAGGGGGATGCAATCCGGGCATGCGGTTGTTCGACATTCCGGAAATCGGATTGACCCATTCGCGGTTCAGAAGCGCTCGAATCCTGCTGTTTCGGAGCTGCAGCATGGCGCAAAAAAAAGCGCAGTCCCGTTAGGGAATGCGCTTCCATTCTTACATGGAGGCCATTCTAAATTCCATATCCGGCGTGCTTCTCCGGTACTCTCTCGGCGTAACGCCGGTCTTCTTGCGGAACAGCGAATGGAAAAACTTCATATCCTGATAGCCAACCTGATTGGCGGCCTCCTGAATCGATATTTCGGTCGATTTCAGCAGCTCGCAGCAGCGCTGAATCCGTATATTTTGCAAATATTGCATGAACGTGACGCCTGTCGTTTTCTTGAACAATCGTTGAAAGTGGCTTGGGCTCATGAACGACCGCTCCGCTACTTGCTGAACCGTGAGGTTCGTGGCAAAGTGGTCGTTAATGTACTGAATGGCGTCATCCATATTGTTCGTCGGCGTCGACACCATGCTTCCATCGCTCTCATATCGCTGCAGCATGGCCAGCACCTGGATGAGCTGCCCCATCATCAGAAATTCGTAACGAGGTCCCTTCTTCAAATATTCTCTGAACATCCCGTGCATGATGGACAAAAATTTGTCGAACTTGTCCTGGTACTGAAGCCACTTGGCCGACGGCGACGAGCCGTACAACAGACTGTGCAGCTTGGTCGATTCGCAGATGACGGACTTCAATTGCTCCAGCAGGCTAGTCCGGAAGATACAGTTGTATATGACAAGCTGATTGTCCTGGGAAGAAGGGCGGAACACATGCGACGTGCCGATCGGTATGACGAACAAATCGCCGCGTTTGATCGGAATCATCTGATCCTCGACATAGTGATACCCGCTGCCTTCCTCCACATAGCTGATTTCTATAAAATCATGGGTATGCTGCGATAGACAAAACGCTTCGACTTCGCGATTGATGAATATATCAAAATCAGGATGAAAAAAAATATCCCCGCTCAATTCGATGACTCGCCAATTCATACGATCACCCCGGTCCGAGTGTGTTTGTGAATGTACACTTTGTAAACACTTCATTACCGTTTTATAGTAGCAAAATTGTACAATTAAAGCGATTGCAAAAAATGTCTATTCCGCTCTAAATTTTCATAACCGATCGTTATACGGGCGTCCTTCCGTTATCCTTTACCCACTCCTCGGTAAAACGCACGTATTT
>JAQSXN010000300.1 GCA_029256665.1 Paenibacillus sp. | reverse complement strand
GCCAACCTAACTCGTTCATATGCGTTTCGTCGACCGCTTCGTACATGATTTGCCTTATTCCTTCAGCCGTACGAATCGCCACAAGCGGATTAGGGGAGGACTGCGCGATCCGGTTAAGCACCTCGGTCTTATTTTGGACCAGACTCGCGAGGAAAATCCGATTGCAGCCGCTATAATCGAATTCAGATCCGTTAACCTGTATGATCTTCACGCCATTGCTTAAACCCGCTCGCTCTAGCAGCATGCATGAAGCTTCATAGGCTTCGGAATCCATCTCCAGGCAGATAATCTCGTTTCCTCCGAATCGATTCAGCACAATCGGGCTTAACGGCAACGGTCCGCTGCCCACGAACACGATAGGGGAGTTCTCGTTCGCATGCCCGCCATGGCGCGAATTCAAGCGACGTAGCATGGCGAGCTCCTTGCCAACCAACGATACATAGACATTCCAATAAGACAGACGGCCGATATGATCGATGACGGAGTCCTTGGATCGCGTCAATTGGCGAGAATCGTGAAGCTCGGCCAAAAACTCGGCTCGGGATAATATCCTCCTCAAACTGCGCAAGTTCGAGCGAACGAACTCGTTCGCAAGCACCGCCTGCACGACTTCGTCTTCCTTTATGAAAGCACATCTTAACCGCTGGGACAATCGTTTAATGATGCCGGTCACCCGTTGATTTGCTGGAGAGTAATCCGATTCTTCTTTTAGACTTTCATACGTCTCATGGACGAGTGCGATCAAGTCGTCGGCATCGCGCGGCTCCGTCATTCCTCCGCGCAACAACGTAGCACCGGCAACATCAACCTCCATTCCACCAGCTCCCTCTTTCCGCATCCGGCTTTTTCAACCCATTATATTCAAACGGAGCATGATGTAGACGAATTAGCGGACGCTGCAAGGCGCGAGCCGTAGCCCGAATAAATCGGGTTACAGCATCAGAATGACGAGCTGCGCCGGCTGTAGCCCGAATAAATCGGGTTCCAAACGCGGCACGCATAACTTTGGCAAAAAAAGAGACCGCCAATCTTACCGGCGACCTCCCTAATCCCTGATCCCTCATGATTGCACTAACTAAGCCCCTTTAACGCCCAATCCAGCTTTCGGCTCCCGCGGCAGCCTTCTCTTTCTCTTCATGTTGGTGATGGCGACGCCGGTCAGAATGAGTATGCCCCCGCCGATCTGCGTAAGCAGGATGGGATCTCCCAAGACGAAATGGCTGACGATGATCGCGATAAACGGCGGAATGTTCATGAACATGGCGCTAACCGAAGCTCCGGCCGCCGCGATCCCCGAATTCCACCAGAAGCCCGCGAGCCCTTGGCCGATGACCGCGACGCAGACGAGCAGCACCCACATCATCAACTGATCGCTCGCATGCAAATCGCCGGCGACGGCTTCAACAGCGACGGCCGGCGACATGAGAATCGTGCCGATCACCGTAGAATATATCGTTACCTCGTACGCGGACATGGCCGACGTCAGTTTGCGGATGAACAACAGACTGGCCGACATGCCCAGCATGGCCGCCAACAAAAACACGTCGCCATGCGAGATGCCAAGCTCCTTGCCGCCGAACAGCACGATACATACGACGCCGACGAGCGCCACGATGGCGCCGACCAGCTTTTGCGCGGTGAACATCTCCTTCAGGAATATGCGCGCGAGCAAGGTCGTCGTAATGGGGGAAAGCGCGATGATCAAAGCGGCGTTGCCCGGGGTCGACTCCTGAAGGCCCGTAAAATAAAACAGCTGATTAATCAGCGTGCCGGTGATGCCGACAATGAGCAATAAGCCCCACTCGCGTTTCGTTGGCCATCTCATCGATTTGTTGATGATCGCCACCGAGATTAGAAAGAGCGACATGACAACCAATCGTGCGAAAGAGAGAAAAATCGGCGAGAAATCGCGCAGCATATACGCGCTCGCCACATAGTTGCCGCCCCACAGAAGGGAAACGGCCCATAATTTAAGAAATACCGTACGATCTGCCATCCTCTTGTTCCCCTGCCTGTTCTCGAATAAATAGTTTACTTGTCAACTATTCATTGTAGCGGGAGTTGCACCATACTGACAATAGTAACCTCTGGAAGATCACGGCTAACTTTCCTCGCCAATCGGCAACCGCACCTCGAAAACCGTGCGAATGACGTCGCTGTCCACCGAGATGGTGCCCTGATGCTGCTCCACCAGATTTCTCGCGATGAACAACCCCAGGCCCGTGCTGCCTTCGTGATAAGTTCGCGCTTTGTCGCTCGTGTAGAACATATCGAAAATATGCGGCAGATCCTCGGGAGAAATCCGGTTGCCGTAATTCGCGATCCGAACGACGACCTGCTCGCCTTCCGTCAATCCATGGACATCGATATATTCGCCGTCCCCGCCGTAATGGACCGCGTTGCTAAGCAAATTCTCGAATACCCGCGCCAGCAGCTCCCCGTCTCCGCGAACCATGAGCTCCGGCTCCACGGACAGCCGCGCGGTCAGCCCGCGATTCTCCATCACGGGATAAAATTCCTCGTTCATCTGCTGCAGCAGCTCGCTTAAATCCAATGGTTTGCGATCGATCTTCAGCTTGCCATAATTCATCCGCGTTACTTCGAACAGCTCGTCGATCAGCTGTTCCAGCCGCTGCGACTTCGTGTAGGCAATGGTGGCGTAATGCCTGGTCTGTTCCGGCCGCAGCTCTTCGTTCTTCAAAATAAAATCCAAATAGCCGATCACCGAGGTAAGCGGAGTCCGTAGATCGTGAGCCAGATTCAGCACGAGCTGCTCTTTGCTGTTCTCGGCGAAATCCCCCCGCTCCTGCGCCTCGCGAAGCTTCTCTCCGGCCAAGTTGATGTCCCGGGCGATATCGCCGAATTCGTCCGTGGAGTCGATATGGACTTTGGCATCGAATTGACCCGCCGCAAGCAGGTTAATGCCGCCGGATATGTCCCGGAAATATCTGGCGTACCGCTTGGTCATCAGGAAAAAAAACCAGACCGCGAGCGGGATAAAAAAGATGAGAAAAAAATTGACGTCCCCGACCTGCCGGATGAAATCGCGAATCTGGGCGGAAGGGTCCTCCGCTTGGGTCGTATGGTAATAAAGCTGCGCGATCCGATAGATCGAGAACGTTATCGCGGCGGAGAACGCCATGCTGAGACCGAACAGGAGAAGCATGCGGAACCTGAAGCTTCGAAACACGTTATCCATGGAAGGAATACCCGACTCCCCATATCGTTTTGATCAACTTGTTCTTGTTGGTGTCCTCGCCGAGCTTCTTGCGAAGCGTGCGGATATGCACCATGACGGTATTGTTGCCGTCAAAATATTCTTCTCCCCACACCTGGCGGAAAATATGCTCCGAGCTGAACACCTTCTTGGGATGGCTGGCCAGCAAATGCAGAATATCGAATTCCTTTGGCGTAAGCGCCACGGGCTGGCCGTCTATGATCACTCTGCGTTCGTCCGGATGAATGACGACGCCCCCGGCCCCGACAACCGGCTTGCCTCCGGCGTCCGACCTGCCGAACTGCAGCAGCCGCCGGAGCTGGGCATTCACTCTCGCCACCAGTTCCATCGGATTAAACGGCTTGGTCATATAATCGTCGGCTCCTTGCACGAGGCCGCTTATTTTATCGAAATCGGAGCTTTTGGCGCTTAAAAAGATGATCGGCATATGATGTTTGTCCCGAATTCGCCTAGTGACTTCATAGCCGTCGAGCTTCGGCATCATGATATCCAGAATGGCCAAATCGATCCGGTGTTTCGAGACGGCGTCCACGGCGCTTTGTCCGTCCAACGCTTTGATGCAGCGATAACCTTCCTTGACCATATGCAGCTCCACCAAATCGGCGATCTCCGCGTCGTCGTCCGCGATCAGAATCGTGACTGTTTTCAAACCCGTTCCCTCCCCTAAAGCTTATCCATTTATTGTATCAGATTGTCCGGGTAGGCGTAATGGACTCTGCCGCGCCAACCGGCGACCGGCAAAACGATTGGCGCGCTTGATCCATCAGCCGATACAACAGATATCCCATTAATCCCCCGCATGTGTTCAGCACCATATCGTCCACGTCGAACGAACCGATGACGAATACCGCTTGCAGCCATTCCAGCGTCAGGCTGAGGAATAAGGAACCCATCGCGGCCGAAAAAATCGTCATCCCTTTTCCCGTTCCCAACATGCCTCGAATCAACCCGAATGGCGCAAAGATCGCGATATTGCCAAATACGTTCAAGTATCCATGACCCGTCCCGGATTCCATGGCCCGCTTGATCTCGTAGAAAGGAACGACGTTTCCCAGCTCCATTTGCCGCACGATTCTGTACGGATCATGAAGGGTAGCTAGCAGCTGATCCGCCAGGTAAGAAAGATCGATTCCATGACCCTTAAACAAAATGATCCTAACCAGAACATACAAATACACGACGAAAATTGCATGCAGCAAATAGAATCTTAGCTTCACGGTTTTTCCGCTCCTTTCATGCCGGAAAGGCCGGCGTCCCATGCCGTAACGATGACGCCGTCCGTATTGTTGCCGGAAATCGAATACTGTCCTTCAATCGGAATCGACAACTTGGCTCCCTCGTCGATGCGGTAATACGAAACCTCGTACGACCTGCCTCCCGCCTCGGCCTGGACCAGCTTCCGATCCTTTAAGTATTCCAAATATTCCTCCAGAACGAATCCGTGCTCCCGCATAATCGCGCTATGGGGAAGTCCGACGTAGCGAAAATGCCACGGCTCGTAAATAACGCCGGTAATATCCGTCTTGTCCTCCGGATAACGCAGCACGAATCCGTGCTTCCATGCGTTGCGCCGCAGCCACTCTCCTTCCGGGGCGTCCTTCATAGCGCCGACCGACGAACCAAGATCCAGCGACAACCCCAGCTGATGCTCGCTATGTCCCGGCGGATTGGCAATAACCGGTCCAAGCTGCTCGTACAGCTCCTCTTGTTCCTCCGCTCCGCGATATCCGCTATTGACCGTCAAGCCCGTAATGCCGTCGGCTCTGGCGGCGTCGGCCATTTCGGAGAAGCGTTGCAGCTGCTCCAGCGGCAGCTCGATGTCGGCATCCAGCAAGCCGACGCCGGTCAGCAGCTCCGGATGATGAATCAGCTTGACGACGTTGTTCGGAATCCTATTCTTAGGCACGGGATGCTGAAGGTTGATCAGCAGCAATTCGCCTTTGTAAACATCTGCCCCTTCCAGCCTGATCGATGGTTTGTCCTCGCTTGCAGGCTGATTCCCGGGAACTATTTGCGATCCCGTTTCACGAATTTCATTTGTATCCCACAATGGCAGTTTTCCCAAGCTGTAGACGATCACGATCACAAGAACGACTCGAAATAACCACTTATTCATGTTTTGATTTCCCTCCGCTCTTTCTCTTAGAGCTAAGGATAATCGGAAGTATTAAAATTAAATAATCGTTATTCCTAAAACTTTTCTTAAAACGGGTCTCTGCGACTAAGGCTTAAGGCGCTGGCAAAACACAAAAACGCACCCCCTATCGGGCTGCGTTCTTGTCAAATCCTTCTGATTGGTTTCCAAAAAGGGCATTACCTGGGCCGGCGAGCCGGAATGATGCTTTGCGGATTGTTGAACACGTTCTCCGGATCGTATTTGGCTTTGACCCGGCG